>JAZRQH010000039.1:0-6443 GCA_045649645.1 Eubacteriales bacterium | reverse complement strand
CATATCGACGAGGTTATCAAGATCATCCGCAGCTCCGCATCTATTCCCGATGCTAAGGCAAAGCTGATGGAGAACTTCGGTCTTACCGATATCCAGGCTCAGGCTATAGTTGAGATGACTCTCGGCCGTCTGTCCGGTATGGAGCGTGACAAGATCGAGGCAAGACTTGCCGAGCTTCAGAAGATGATAGACGAATACAAGGCTATCCTTGCAGACCCCGCAAAGATCAGACAGATAATCAAGGACGAGCTCCTTGAGTCTAAGCGTAAGTTCTCTGACGAAAGAAAGACAGAGATCGTAGCAGCTGAAGACGATATCCTTATTGAGGATCTTATCGAAAAGCACACCTGCCTTGTTACCATGTCCAACGCAGGCTATATCAAGCGTTGTCCTTCGGATACCTACTCTGCACAGAGACGTGGCGGTAAGGGCGTTATCGGTATGTCCACAAAGGACGAGGACTTTGTTGAAACTGTTGTTGCTTGTCACAGCCACTCCTACCTTATGATGTTTACCAACAAGGGTAAGGTACAGGTTAAGAAGGCATATCAGATTCCCGAGGCAGGCAGAACCGCCAAGGGTACAAATATCGTAAACATCCTTGAGCTCGACGAGGGCGAAAAGGTTACCGCACTTCTTTCTATCCCCGAGTTTGTGGCAGGTGAGTACCTCACCATGGTTACAAAGAACGGTGTTGTTAAGCGTACAGACCTCAGTGAGTACGAGTATCAGCGCAAGGGCGGTAAGAAGGCTCTTAACCTTGACGATGACGACGAGCTTGTATTTGTTGCTCATACCACAGGCGAAAACGAAGTAATTATTGCAACCTATAACGGTTATGCGGCAAGATTCCACGAGTCTGCGGCACGTGTAATGGGCAGAACCGCAAGAGGTGTTCGCGGTATCAAGCTTACCGCAGGAGATTACGTTAAGGCTGTTGCCATCGTAGAAGAGGGCAAGAAGCTCGTTTCCATTACCGAAAACGGCTTTGGTAAGAGATGCGAGTACGACGACTTCTCCGCTCACAACAGAGGCACCAAGGGTGTATGCTGTCATAAGCTTTCTGATAAGACAGGTAAGCTCTGCGGTATCGCATCTGTAGCAGAGGACGAGGATATCATGATGATAACAAGCGAGGGTACTATGATACGTATCGCTGCAGCTGATATTCCCGTATACAGTAGAACTGCAGGCGGTGTTATCGTTATGAGAACCGGTGCGGATACCCATATCGTGAACTTTGCAAAGGTAGCAAAGGAGCCTGACGAGATCCCCGAGATCGAAGCTCCTGCCGAAATTGCAGAAGCTGTTGAAGCAGTAGAAACGGTAGAAACCGATGAAGAATAAGATAATTTTGATATTTCTGTCAGTTATAATGCTCCTTAGCCTTGTTTCCTGTAATAAGGCGGAGCTTATAGCTGATAGCGAGGCTCAGCAGATACTTACTGAGCTTATTCCGAAGGCAGAGGAAATAAACGATATAATCTGGGGTAAGGGCTTACCCGTAGAGCCGGGACAGGACGGTCCCCTTAAGACGGTAACAGCGGCTCAGTACCGTACCGTTGCAAAGGCTGCTCCCTATCAGAGTACAGAGGAGCTTAAGGCGGCTATTGCCGAGGTATATTCGGATGCTTTTATAGCCAATACCGTAAACTATACCTGCTTTGACGGTGCAGACGACGCTCTTGAGAATACAGAGGCGCAGATGTACCCAAGATACAAGGATAATGACGCGGGTGTGCTGATAGTTGATATCACCAACCCCGGCTTTGAGATCACTACAAAGATAGATCCTGCAACTGCCAAGGTTATTTCTGCCGAGGACAACAAGCAGACCCTTGAGGTTGAAACCAATAACGGCAAGATAAAGGTAGTTATCGTTCAGCAGGAAAACGGCTGGAGACTTGACACTCCCACTTATTAATGCGTAATTCGTAATGCGTAATGCGTAATTGAAGGAAGAAAATAGTGGTATTTTACCACTATTTTCGATGATTGACTATAGAAAGGATAATGTTTTATGGCTAAGAAGACACAGGCAAAGGCTACCGTCGGGGCTATCGGTGACGAAAAGGAACGCAGAAAAGCCCTTGATACCGCCATTGCAAATATAACAAAGGCATACGGTCAGGGTGCTATCATGCGCCTTGGCGAAAATAATGAAATGAATGTAAGCGCCGTATCCACAGGCTCTCTTATGCTTGATATGGCTCTCGGTATAGGCGGTGTTCCCAGAGGAAGAATCATCGAGATCTACGGTCCCGAATCCTCAGGTAAGACCACCGTTGCCCTCCACGTTATCGCAGAGGTACAGAAGTTAGGCGGCTCCGGCGCATTTATCGATGCGGAGCATGCTCTTGATCCCGTTTATGCAAAGGCTCTGGGCGTTGACATCGACGATCTTCTCGTATCCCAGCCCGACTGCGGTGAGCAGGCTCTTGAGATCACCGAAGCACTTGTACGCAGCGGCGCTATCGACGTAGTTGTAGTTGACTCTGTTGCGGCTCTTGTTCCCCAGCAGGAGATAGACGGCGATATGGGTCAGTCCCACGTAGGCTTACAGGCAAGACTTATGTCTCAGGCACTGCGTAAGCTCAGCGGCTCTATCGCTAAGACCAACTGTATCGTAATCTTCATTAACCAGCTCCGTGAAAAGGTTGGCGTTATGTACGGCAACCCCGAGACCACTCCCGGCGGACGTGCTCTTAAGTTCTATTCCTCTGTACGTATCGATATCCGTAAGACAGAAACTCTCAAGTCCGGTACCGACGTTACAGGTAACCACGTTAAGTGTAAGATAGTTAAGAACAAGGTTGCTCCTCCCTTTAAGGTAGCTGAGTTTGATATTCTCTACGGCAAGGGTATCTCCAAGTCCAGCGAGATCATCGATATGGGTCTTGAGCTCGATATTATCGAAAAGTCCGGCTCTTGGTTCTCCTATAACGGCGAGCGTATCGGTCAGGGTAAGGAAAAGGTTCGCGCCCTCTTTGAATCTAACTCCGAGCTTATGGCTGAGCTTGAGGAAAAGATCAAGGAAAAGATGAAGGACGGCGTTATCCCCGAGGATACCACTCCCAGCCTTGATGACTCTGACGACGATGATTTCGAGATCGCACTTGCAGGCGGCTTTGATGAGGAGTGATTGTGGATATACCAACCACACACAAAAAAGCTGCGCGTTCAGCATTAAATATGCTTGACTACGCAGATTGTACAGAAAAAAAGCTTCGTGAAAAGCTTGCGCGCAAGGGTCACGATGAGGAGGCTATCGATTTTGCAATTTCCTATGCAAAAAAGGTAGGCTACTTAAATGAGGCAAGATATCTTGAAAATGCGGTCTATGCTATAGCTAACTCCAAGCTCTACGGAAAAAGAAGACTCGTAACAGAGCTTTATACCAAGGGCTTTAAGCGTGAGGATATTGCAAATATAGACTTTTCCGAGATAGATTTTGCCGCCAACTGCGCCAAGCGTATTCTTAAGATAAAAAACAGATATTCTGACGAGCGCAAGCTCTATGCTGCCCTTCTCCGTTACGGTTTTTCACCGTCGGATATCAAGGACGCATTCAGAATAATTGAGGATGAAAATGAGTAAAGCAAAAGTAGGATTTATTTCCCTCGGCTGTCCCAAGAATCAGGTTGACACCGAGATAATGCTCAGGGAGCTTGTGGAAGCAGGCTATCCTATTGTAGCAGAGGATATTGATGCGGATATCATCGTTATCAATACCTGCGCTTTTATTGAAAGCGCAAAGAAAGAAGCAATCGACAATATTCTTGACGTTGCGTGGCTTAAGGAAAATAGAGACCTCAAGGGTATCATAGTTACAGGCTGTCTTGCTCAGCGTTACCGCGAGGAGATCCTTGAATCTATGCCCGAGGTAGACGCTCTTATCGGCGTTAACTCTATCCATGATATAGTCAAGGCTGTCCGTGCTATAGAAAATAAGCAGAAAAATAAGTTTGTTTCCATAAAAGAAGCAGACGAGCTTACCTTAGGCGGCGACCGTGTAGTTACCACCGAGGGTTATGCTTATCTCAAGATAGCAGAAGGCTGTGACAACCGCTGTACCTATTGCGCTATTCCCTCTATCCGCGGTCATTTCAGATCCAGACCTATGGAGGATATCATAGCAGAGGCTAAGGATCTCGAGGATCTGGGTATCAAGGAGGTCGTAGTTGTAGCTCAGGATACCACCCGTTACGGTCAGGATATCTACGGCGAGTATAAGCTTGCAGAGCTGCTTCACCGCTTAGCCGAGGAGACAAATATTCCTTGGTTCAGAATCCTCTACTGCTATCCCGACAAGATCACCGACGAGCTTGTAGCAGAATTACGTGATAACGATAAGCTTGTAAAGTATATCGATATGCCCATCCAGCATATAAATAACGATATATTAAAGCGTATGAACCGCCACGGTGACCGTGCATGCATTGAGGATGCTATCAAGCGTCTCCGTGACCACGTTCCCGGTATCGTTATCCGATCCACCGCTATTGCGGGCTTCCCCGGTGAGACCGAGGAGCAGTTTGAGGAGCTGTGCGAGTTTATAGGTGAGGTTAAGTTTGAGCGGTTCGGTGCTTTTGCATACTCCCGTGAGGAGGATACCCCCGCATATGATCTTCCCGATCAGATCGACGAGCAGATAAAGCAGGACAGAGCCGATATGCTTATGTCAAAGCAGATGCATATAAGCGAGGAGTATAACCAGAAGCAGTTAGGTAAGGTTATTACAGTTCTCTGCGAGGGTTACGACCCTGTATCCGAGGCTCATTTCGGCAGAAGTGCGGCAGATGCTCCCGAGATCGACGGCAAGGTATACTTTACTTCATATGAACGTATTGCCGAGGGCAGCTTTGTTAACGTTGAAATTACCGAAATTTTAGACTATGACTTGATAGGAGAGATAATATAATGAAACTTAATCTTCCCAACAAGCTGACACTTCTCCGTGTCATTATGATCCCCCTGTTTTTGTTCTTTATTATATTCCCTGTTGCGGGAGAGGTGGCAAGCCCCATTATTGCAACCGTTATATTCATCCTTACCGCTCTTACAGATATGCTTGACGGTAAGATCGCAAGAAAGTATAACCTTATCACAAACTTCGGTAAGTTCCTTGACCCTCTGGCAGATAAGTGTATGATCCTTGGCGGCTTTATCGGTCTTCTCTGCGTGGCAAACGTAAGAGGTGAGCTTTACAGCAAGGTTCTTGCCTGGTCCTTCTTCCTTATCCTTCTCCGCGAGCTTGCCGTTACCTCTATGCGTCTGGTAGTGTCCGATGCAGGTAACGTTGTTATCGCTGCTAACTGGATGGGTAAGTGCAAGACTGTACTTCAGACAGTAACCATGGTGGTGCTTATTCTTGAGCCCCTTTTCCCCACCAACAATATAGTAAGCTACGTATTCCTTGCCGCAACCGTAATTCTTACAATGTGGTCAGGTATCAACTACTTCATAGCTTACTGGCCTTATCTCGATCCCTCTAAGTAATCAACAGATAAAATATCAAGTCTTTTGACCCTTGCAGTCAAAAGACTTTTTCTTTTATCCCTATCCTACAAAATAAATTATTATTCCCAAGACAGAAAATAGCATTACCAACTGGAAAATAATGGTATAATACCGCTACAGTAAAGAAAGAAAAGGAAATGTAGAGAAATGAATACACTTGCGGTAGAATGTATCAAAGAAAGCGAAAGGGTCTGTATGCTTGACGAATGTCGAATATTGTCGAATAAGTGCCAGCCAAGAAGACTGTTTGAGGACAGAAGCATATTATCACTTGCGGACAGTATACACCGCCACGGTATATTGCAGCCCCTTTCGGTACGAAAAAACGGTGATGAATATGAGCTGGTGGCGGGAGAAAGGCGATTGAGGGCGGCAAGACTATTAAAAATGAAGCGTGTTCCCTGTATAATAATCAATATAGATGAGGAGACCTCGGCGGTAATGTCTATAATAGAAAATATACAGCGGCAGGATCTGAATATCTTTGAGGAAGCGATGGCTATACTGACCTTGAAGGAATTATACGAAATGACCCAGGAATCTATTGCCCGCACCCTGTCGGTAAGCCAGTCCTACGTGGCAAACAAGCTCCGTATACTGCGACTTACCTCTGAGGAACAGAGTGCCGTGCTTGAGCATAGCCTGAGTGAGAGACATTGCAGAGCATTGTTGCGGCTTGAGGGGGAAATGCGTACCGAAGCTCTTGATTACATAATAAGGCATAATCTCAACGTTGCGGCAGCCGAAGCCTATGTGGACAGGCTCTGCGCGGATATAAAAAGGCAACCAAGGGTTATACGCGGCAGGCTTTCGGATCTTAAGCTGTTTTATAATTCTATAGATAGGGCGATCAATAACGTAAAGAAGCTTGGAGTAAACGTAGTGACCGAGACCGTAGAGGAGGATGATTGTAAGAGGGTGAC
>JAZRQH010000038.1:0-7888 GCA_045649645.1 Eubacteriales bacterium | reverse complement strand
TTTATCATCATTGCTTTTGTTATCTTCCTTGTTGTTAAGGCTATCAACAAGGCAAAGGAAATAGCAGAGGCAAAGAAGAAGAAGGAAGAAGAGCCCAAGGAGGAAGAGGAAGCAAAGCCCACCACCGAGGAGCTGCTTGCTCAGATCCTTGAGGAGATCAAGAATAAGTAAGACATCCGAGTGCATTAATATTTAGAATATGAATACTGTAACTAAAGACAATTACAAAACGTTTACTTATACAAACGAAGAATTATTAAAGGGTAAGCCCGTGGCTATAATCCACGAGTTTCACGGACTGAACGGCGGATTAAGCCTTGTAAAAGATCACTACCCTTTAGCCCATTTCTTTGCCGAGCATAATATTATCTACACCATGCCCTGCTACGGGCCTTGGAGCTGGATGAACAGAGCAAGCGTCAACCTTATTGACGAAATAACCGAGGCGCTGTGGGATAAGTATGGCTATGAGATCCCCACGATTTCTACAGGCCTCAGTATGGGCGGTCTTGCAGGACTTATATATTCGCTTAAGTCAAGACACACCCCAAAGGCATGCGCCGTTATATGTCCCGTGTGTGATCTTGAGTATCACTTCAGCGAGCGTGAGGACACTCCCAGAAGCATCTACACAGCTTTTGGTGGCTACGGTATTCCTCTTATGGATGCAATAAAAGAAAATTCCCCCTTCCACCAGGCAGAGAATATGCCCAAGATACCCTATAAGATATTCTCGGGTACTGCTGACGAAGAGGTAAACTATGAGGCTCACTCGGTTAAGTTTGTCAACCGAATGAAGGAGCTGGGACACGATATCGAGCTTATGTTAATCCCCGGTCAGCCTCACTGCGATATAGGCGGCGAGGGAGTAGAAAAGTATAAGGAATTTTTAATTCGTAATTCGTAATTCGTAATGCGTAATTAAAGGAAAAAACCTGTTGCTTTGGCAACAGGTTTAAATTTTAATGTACACATTTTTTGCACGGAGTCAAACCAAAAGAAACAGCTACATTTATATCAACCGCAGTGGAATTACCACCACCGCACCACCGACTGTAGTGATATCTTTTTCCGGTAGGTGTTTTATATACAGTTTTCGCTTCAAAAGTATCAACAGTAGTTATCGGTATATCATCAACAGCAATTTCATCATTTCTATGGAGATAACCCATAACGGTACATATCAACAAGGCTATCAAAACACAAATCAAAGAATAGCATTTTCTTTTCATATATGCCTCTCAAACAAAAGGTATCAATTAAATTATAGTCATAATTATGACTATTGTCAATAATCAAATTCCCCATTATGCTAATTATATAGTAAGGGGGTGTTACTGTTGATAAGCTATGAGCCTTTTTGGCAAACATTAAAAGAGAAAAATATATCAACATATACTTTGATAAACAAGTATAATATCAGCAGTGCCACCATCGATCGCATGAAAAAGGGAAACGGCATCAGTACTATGAAAATTGACGATTTCTGCCGTATCCTCAGCTGTAACGTTTCCGATATTATCGAATATATTGATGAAAACTAAAAATGTGCAGACCTCGGTCTGCACATTTTTACATTTAATTACGAATTAAAAAAGCATCACCGAAGTGATGCTTTTTGTTATTAGATCTTGTTGGAGAGGAAAAGCTCCATCTTGGACTTAGCAAGTGCGCTACCGTGCTCTCTGCCTTCCTTGAAGAGAGAAAGAACGTTGTACTTGAAGCCCTCTGTGTTCTGACCGTTGTAGCCCTTACCGTATGCAGCGATGAACTCTGTGCAGATGTTAACCTTTGCGATACCGTTAGCGCAAGCCTCAGCAACCTTATCTTCGGGAGTGCCGGAACCGCCGTGGAGTACAAGGGGAATATCAACAACTGCTGCGATCTCCTTGAGTCTTGCAATGTTGATTACAGGGGGACGGGTGTAGAAACCGTGAGCTGTACCGATAGCAACTGCGAGGCAGTCAACACCGGTCTGACGAACGAACTCAGCTGCCATTGCGGGATCAGTCTGCTCGTCCTCGTCGTTGGTGATGTTACCTTCGTTACCTGCGAGCTTGCCGATCTCAGCCTCAACGGATGCGCCGTATTCCTTAGCCTTCTCAACTACCTTGCAGGTGAGCTCTACGTTCTTGTCGAACTCATACTTGGAAGCATCGATCATAACGGATGTAAAACCAGCCTCAAGAGCCTCAACTACTTCGTCGTACTCCTCAGCATGGTCAAGGTGAATAGCAACGGGGAGGTCAAAGTGCTCGGAAGCCATCTTTGCCATAGCAACTGCGTTCTTGTAGCCATCCATGAATTCCTTTTCGTAAGGACCAACCTGAAGGATAGCGGGAACGTTAAGGGACTTAGCTGCCTTTGCAACAGCGTAAGCGGAATCGTAGGACCAGAACTCAAATGCGCCTACTGCGTACTTGTGAGCTCTTGCCTCTTTGAGCATTTCTCTCATTGTAACAAGTGACATTTTATATTTCCTCCGAAATAATATTTATTGACTTCATTATGTCATAAAATGACGGTGAAATCAAGAATATTATGTAAACAATGATGTGCATTTGACGCTACAGTACATTTCTCTTGCTTTTTCCGGCTTGAAGCCTTATAATATAACAAAGCGAGGTATATTATGGCAGAAGTATCTATTGTAAGATGTAATGATTATAGCGAAGATAACGTAAGGGCTGCCCTTGCCGAGGCACTTTGTGCAATAGGCGGTCTTGATATGATAAAGTCGGGAATGAAGGTAGGCATTAAGGTAAATCTCGTTACCGGTGCACGCCCCGAAAAGGCGGTGACTACACATCCCGTAATGGTTTGTGAGCTTATTAAAATGCTCAAAGAAAAAGGCGCCGAGGTCATTGTGGGTGACAGCCCCGGAGGACTGTACAATGCGGCGGTGTTAAACGGGGTTTATTCGATATCAGGACTTAAGCCCGTAGAGAAGGTAGGCGGAAAGCTCAATCAGGATTTTTCCGAGAAAAAGGCGGAGTTTCCCCAGGCAAAGGTATTAAAGGAGTTTGAGTATACCGCGTGGCTTGATAACGTGGACGTTATAATCAACTTTGCCAAGCTTAAGACCCACGGAATGATGGGAATGAGTGCTGCGGCAAAAAATATGTTCGGAGCTATCCCCGGCATAGTAAAGCCGGAATATCATTTCCGCTTTCCCGACTATGACAAGTTTGCCGCTATGATAGTTGACCTTGACGAATATTTCAAGCCTGTACTCAATATCGTCGATGCGGTAGTGGGCATGGAGGGCAACGGTCCTACCATGGGAACACCCCGTGAGATAGGTTGTATCATAGCATCAAAAAGCCCCCACAAGGCAGACCTTGTCTGCGCAAGGGTGCTGGGGCTTACCGCTGACAGACTGCCCATTCTGACAGACGCAATAGCAAGAGGGCTGTGTCCCGAGAGCTTAAACGAGCTTGATATCCACGGTGACGTGGAGAAATTTCATATCCCCGATTACAACAACATTGCTCACAAAAAGAGTATTGTTTTCAACGGTGACGGATTTATCCGTGGTGCTGCCTTCCGTGTGATACAGTGGGCGGTACGTTCCCGTCCTGCGTTAAAAAAGGATGAATGTGTCGGCTGCCGTGTCTGTGAAAATATCTGTCCTGCAAAGGCTATAAAGATGGTTAACGGTAAGGCTAAGATAGACCGAAGCACCTGTATCTCCTGCTTCTGCTGTCAGGAGTTCTGCCCTAAAGGTGCTATGAAGGTTAAACGCCCCTTCGTAGCTAAAATACTCGACAAAAAGACTTGATAAGAGCCGTCCATAGGACGGCTCTTATTTTAATATGGGTTGAATTTGTCTGCCTTCCATCGCCTCGGCCAAGGTGTCTCCTATGAGAGAAAAATCCGCGATCATAGAGTCAGGCTTTTTCTTAGGATCATCCTGAGAGAAGGGAACAAAGTAGACGTTTTTCTTTTCAAGGAGCTTGCCGATATTCTTAAGGTTTGAGGACAGGGCATCGTTTGTGGCAAGGGCGATCACAAGGGGTCTGTGGTTTCTTAGATGGGCCTTTGCCGCCATGGTAACAGAGGAGTCGGTAACACCCTGCGCCAGCTTTGCAAGAGTGTTGCCCGTACAGGGGGAGATGACAAGGGCATCAAGAAGAGCCTTGGGACCTATGGGCTCTGCGTCGAATACCGTATGTATTACAGTATTGCCGCAGAGCTCCTCCACTCTGCTTATCCTGTCTTTTGCTTTGCCAAATCGGGTGTCGGTGGCATAGCATATCTCGCTCATAATAGGCATTACCTCATAGCCCATAAGGCAGAGCAGCTCAAGCTCGTCAATACTCCGTTCAAGGGTACAAAAGGAGCCGCACATAGCATAGCCTATCATAATATTCCCTCCTCTGTCAGTATATCAATAACCGAGCCTGCAATTATCTCTCCCGCCGTTCTCGGCGCCACCTTGCCGGGCAGAGACAGGGCGTGTATCACCTTGACCCCAAGCTCACCCGCTGCACAAGTGTCAACTCCTCCCGGAGCCGAAGCAAGATCTATTATTACAGCCTTGGTATTATAAAGTAGCTCTCTTGTAAAAACAGGCGCGGGAACGGTATTGAATATCACGTCATATCTGCCAATACCGTTACACAATTCCCCTATAGCAAGAAAGTCATATCCGTAGACACGGCACCAGGCAGACTCGCTCTTACGGCGGCAGGAAACTGTCACGTCACAGCCAAATTCCTTCAGTGTATGCGCCAGCACCTTACCTACCCTGCCAAATCCGCATACGAGCACACGGGCATCACGAAGCACACTGTCAAGCTCCTTCATGGCTATCTCTATCGCTCCTTCGGCGGTGGGGATGGCATTCAATACCGTAAGCTCCTCCGAGGTAAAATAGTCTAAAGCCTTGACCGAGTGCCTCCCTGCTGCCTCGTACAGGTTCTTATCAAGTCTTCCGCCTAAAAGAAGCTGTCCCGGAGTCATAGCGCAAAGCAGAGCCTTTACGCTTATGGCATAATCCTCGGGCGGACAGTTAAGCCATTTTCCATCGGTGGAATATGGCACGCCCAGCACTACGGCAGCACATCCGCTTACACAGCCCTCCAGATTTGTACACTCTGTAAATCCGTTATACCTTCCGTCATTTTTCGGAGTACCGAAGCAATATACCGAAAAGCCCTCTTCGGCGAGCTTATGTGCTGCTGCCAGCTGCCTCGTATCGCCGCCTATGACTCCTATCTTGATTTCTCGTTTCATTTTGGGCTTCCTTTCCTGCCGATATGCCATCGGCTAATATCAATATATGAGGGAAGAACAAAATGGTGTTTGTAGATTTGTTGTCAGATTAAATAAAGAAAACAGCATCAGAAGATGCTGTTTTATACCTTTATTTTGCATTTTTAATTTTGAATTTATTCTTTTACCCAGCTCTTAACGATGTCAGCGAAGATGTCCTGACCTACAGAGTGGTTCTTTACCTCCCAGAGGCGGTGGAACTCGCCCATTACACGGTCGTGGTCTTCCTTTGTTGCTCTGCCAAGAAGCAGATCGCAGCAGAGGATAAGGATATCGCAGTTTGCCTTACATTCCTCAAGCATTACTGCATCTGCCTTAACTTCGTCAAGCTCGGCTCTCATCTCACGTCCGAACTTTGCTATACGCTCAAAGCCTTCAAGTCTCTCGGGAGTCAGCTCATAACGGCGGGTGATACACTGTACCAGCTGGGTTCCGTTGAACATAAGCTCCTCAAGGATATATGCGTTACCCATACGGTAAACCACGTCACCAAGGGACTTTTCGCTTGTACAGTTATAGATAAATTTATCAAGATACTTCTTAACTGTAGTGAGAAGCTCTCTTCTTTCCTGATAGTTCACCTCGGTTGCATGGTCGCCGCAGTTCCAGGATGCGTAACCGCCCACACAAAGGGGAAGATATGTAATAGCAGGGAACTGGGGATGTCCGTCGTCGCCCCACTCGGTGAGAAGGAAGCCCTCTGCGCCGTAGTAGTTTGCAGACTCTGCTGCCTGTGTGATGTTGAGGATAGCGTTGTTCATACGTCCAACCAGGCTTCCCCACATGGAGGTACCGGGACATACGTAGAACTTGAGACCGTGGCTCTTCAAGAGTGCCATGTTACGGTCAAAGTGCTGCTCACCCTCATAGCCCCACTGCATTACAACAGCGTCCTTGGGGATGTTGGCAAGCTCCTCGGGATGCTTAAATACGATGTCGTCAAAGAACATTACCTTCTTGCCGTACTTATCTCTTGCAAGGTCTATTACCTTATTAAGATGCTCGGTGTAGACTCGGCCTACGCCCTTTTCCTCGCAGACCTCCTTGGTCTCGTTAAGACCAAGCTCGTGGGGCTCGTCCATACCGATGTTGAGGATATCAGAGGAGAACGCGTCAAGCATACCTGCATAGATCTTGTCGATAAGCTCAAGAGATTCGGGAAGCAGAGGGTTAAGGGTCTGTGAGGGCTTGCCCTTGGCGTCGGTGATAGCAAGAGGTGCTATCTCGGGTTTGGCAGTCCATGCACCCATATGACCAAAGGAGTTCTGTATGGGAACAAGCTCGATAAATCTCTCCTTACAGAAGGCATCAAGCTCCTTTATCTCTGCCTTGGTAAGAGGCTGAGTATCCTTCCAGTATTCCTCAAATCCCTCGTACTCGTATACGAAGGAGTCCATATAGAGCTGAAGCTGATTATATTTAAGGTCTGCAAGGATCTCTGCAAGCTCCTTTAAGTATTCAATACCGGGGATCTTGCCGCGGCTGATGTCGATCATATATCCGCGGTTAGCAAGGTCGGGCCAGTCCTCGACGGTGAGATAAGGAACTTCCTCGCTTGCAAGTATCTGTGTAAGTGTGGTGTATGCTCTGTAAGCAGCGGCAATGTCGCCGTATACTACGGTGATACCGTCACTGTCTATTGTGATGCCGTACTTTTCCGCATCGTCATAGTCAGCCTTCTTTACGTTAAGGGGCATCTCGCCGCCGCCAAAGGCGTCAAAAAACTTAATGTCTGCATTGTCGCATACTACCTTGAATTCTCTGACAGAAAGTATGCCTTCCTTTGTTTCAAGTTTGTGGGGTTTTGGTACTAAGATCATATTTATTCTCCTTACAGAACTATAGTATTAAATGACTTGGGTTTAAGTATATAATTTTTATTTTCTATCGTAATAATCTTTTCAAACTCAAAGGGATTCATAATAACAGCAACACGGCTGCCGTCGGGATTGCGGAAGACACAGGAGTTTGAGGACATGCCACCTTCGGTTCTCAGCATAACTGCATCCTTCTTTACCTTATGAGCGAAGTGCTTAACCATATAATAATCGGGGTTATAGGTGATATTATCTCCCTCTATGGTCATAAGGCTGTTCTGACCCCAGCCCCAGGTGCTGCTGTTGCGTCCGTCAAGGGCTATATTCCAGTAGACACAGGCGCGGCTGCCGTGGGCGAAATAGTGACGCCACATTTCAAAGCCGTACATAGCGTAATCCCAGGTGTTTTCGCCCTCGCCGCACTCCCACTCGCTGTTGATGGTGTCAAGGTGGGGATAATCCTCCTCGCAGTTAAGAAGACCTATCTTGCCTCCCCACTGATAGGAAACACCCTTTATATTGTTTCTGATGACCTCATTCTGCATAGCTAAATTGAGGAATTTGTTATGTCTTACCTTCAGGTGAGGCCCGTCGCTGGGTCCGTTGACAGTTCCGTACCAGATATCCACTTTATCACCAAGCTCGGGAATAAGATAGTCTGCAATAAATCTTGCAAAATCCTCTCCTGTCCATACGCAGGACGGGAACTTCTGATCTGCGTGGATCTCGTTCTGGGGATGAAGCTGTGCGATATTGATTCCCTCTGAACGGTATGCCTCGATATATTTTTTGAA
>JAZRQH010000037.1:0-4908 GCA_045649645.1 Eubacteriales bacterium | reverse complement strand
ACCTATACGGTCAAAAAGACGTCTGTAATCATCAGCGGTAACAAAAACGCCGCCCACGTCTCTTGCATTGAGATGTCCAAAGTCCACACAGGGATAAAGTCTTTTATCGGCTGAACAGAGCTGTATCACCTCGTCAAGAGTGCCCAACTGATTCTTTTTACCCATGGTCTCAAGGCAGAGATGAATATCGGTATCCCCTAACATATCAAGGGTACGCGCCATAGTGTCGGCGGCAAGGGCTACTGCCTCTTCTCTTGAAATCTTTGAAGCCGAGCCTGTATGGATAACAACGCTTTTAGCACCCAGTGCCTCGGCTGCATCAACGCTTGCCTTGATATAGTCAAGGCTCTTTAAGCGCTTGTCCTCCTCCACACCCGAAAGAGATATATAATAGGGTGCGTGAAGTGAGAGATGTATATCGTATTTTTTTGCCTCCTCGCCGAGAGCTGCAAAGGTCTCGAGCTTGGTACGGATACCGTTACCGCACTGGTACTCATATGAGTCAAGTCCTATGTCGTGCAGCCACTTGAAGACCTCTTTTGTGGACTTATGTCCCTCGGCATAGAAGCGGTCGCAGTTACCTGCAGGACCGAATAATGCTCTATTTTTCATTGTTTTCACCGTGTATCTTATGATATTTTCTTACGTAGGGAGCTTCTATTTTTCTTTTCGTTCTGAAGAAAAGCTCTGTGCGATCCTTGATAGGAAGCACCGCAAAGGATCTCTTTAATCCCGCACACTTGCCTGCCATGATATCGGTCAGAAGCTGATCTCCGATGATAGCGGTGTTTTCCTTGGTGGTACCCATAGCCGCCATAGCACGGCGAACACCCTTGCCAAAGGGCTTGCCGCCTCTGTGCATTGCAAAATAACCAAGCTCCGCATTGAAGGTAGTTACTCTGTTGGGGTCACTGTTGTTGGAGACGAACGCCATCTTGATACCTGCCGCCTCCATGGACTTGAACCACGCCGAAACGGACTCGGTAGGAACGGGGTCGTCGTAGGTAACGAGGGTATTATCTATATCGAGCACCAGACCGCGTATTCCCTCGGAGATAAGAAACTCGGGAGTTATCTCGTATATATCTTTGAAAATAACGTCGGGGATCAAATATTTTTCTAATATCATATACTTTCTCCAAATGTAATTTATATTATTTTAGCATATTATCAGTATAAATGCAAGCGTAGACAAATATAAATATACAACAAGGGGGAGATAAAATGTTTATATATTCGGTAAGGGCAAGTACACTTAAATTTTTCGGAGCGGTGATTCTGTCGGTAGCGGCGCTGGTAACGCTTATCTGCTTTATACCCACGGTGGATGCAGAGGAAGCCCAAACCTTTTCGCAGGGTGAAAAAATAAATTATGCAAATATAAAGTCAAACGACGACAGGGTGAATTTTCTCAGACAGTTCGGCTGGGAGGTGGATGCCGCACCCACAAAGGAGGAAACGGTGACCATCCCTGACGAGTTTGACCGCGTATATACAGGCTATAACGATATGCAGAAGGCACTGGGTCTTGACCTGTCAAAATACAGAAACAAAGAGGTCATCCGTTACTGCTACAAGATAACCAACTATCCCGATTACGAGGGGGAGGTCATCGCTACCCTGCTTGTATACAGAAACAAGGTCATCGGAGGGGATATTTCCTCAGCTGATGCAAGCGGCTTCACTCACGGCTTTACAAATGAAAAAGGCACTTCTTAAATGAAGTGCCTTTTGTGCTTTTAGTCGCGTATTTCTACGTTAACCTTTTTGCCGCACTGAGTAGCGGCAGCCTTCATAATAAGACGAAGGCTTCTGGCAATCTTGCCGTGCTTGCCGATCACTTTGCCCATATCAGATGCTTCAACGTTGAGGGTAAGGGTAACGTTGTCGCCCTTAACGTCCTCTGTTATAACCACCTGGTCGGGGTATACAACGATGGACTTGACCATATCGGCAAGAATTGTTTTCAACTCTGCCATTATGACCTCGCTTACTTAACGATGTCAGCCTTCTTAAGAAGAGCCTTAACAGTCTCGGTGGGCTGTGCGCCGTCGTTGATCCACTTAGTAGCCTTGTCTGCGTCGATCTTAACCTCTGCAGGGTTGGTCATGGGGTTGTAGTAACCGATCTCCTCGATGAATCTGCCGTCACGGGGAGAACGAGAGTCAGCAACAACTACACGGTAAAAGGGGTTCTTCTTTGCGCCCATTCTCTTAAGTCTGATTTTAACTGCCATTTTGATTTCCTCCAAAATATGTTTTTATTTTTTTATTTGCTTATTTATATCAAAAAGGTAATTTGAATTTACCCTTTTTGCCGAATTTACCGCTTGAGAACTGTTTCATCATCTTGCGGGTCTGCTCAAACTGCTTAAGCAGCTTGTTTACCTCCTCGACTGTGTTACCGCTTCCCGCCGCAATTCTGCGCTTACGCTTGAAGTCGATAATATCGGGATGAGTTCTTTCCTTGGGAGTCATGGAGAGGATGATCGCCTCAACACGGTCGATAGCCTTTTCGTCTATCTTTGCGTCCTTCAGCGCTCCGGGCTTAATTCCCGGCATCATACCGAGGAGCTGCTCCATACTGCCCATGCTCTTGATCTGCTTGAACTGATCGAGATAATCCTCTAAGGTGAAGGTGTTTTCTCTCATCTTCTTTTCAAGCTCGGCTGCCTTCTTTTCGTCAAAGGCCTGCTCAGCCTTTTCGATAAGAGAGAGCATATCGCCCATACCAAGGATACGGGATGCCATACGGTCGGGGTGGAAGGGCTCGATCATATCAAGCTTTTCGCCCGTGCCCACAAACTTGATGGGCTTGCCTGTTACGTGACGGACAGACAGCGCCGCACCGCCTCGGGTATCACCGTCAAGCTTTGTAAGAATAACGCCTGTAACGTCAAGCAGACTGTTGAAGCTGTCCGCTACGTTTACCGCATCCTGACCTAACATCGCGTCGATTACCAGAAGTATCTCGGTGGGATCTACCTGATCCTTTATGTTCTTAAGCTCCTGCATCATCTCCTCGTCAACGTGGAGACGGCCTGCAGTATCTATGAACACCATATCGTTGCCGTTTTTCTTGGCAAATTCTATAGCCGCCTTTGAGATCTCGACAGGACTTACCTTGTCACCCATCTCAAATACGGGGATATCAAGCTGAGCACCTACTACCTTTAACTGCTGGATAGCCGCCGGACGGTAAACGTCGCAGGCTACCAAGAGAGGTCTTTTGCCCTGCTTTTTGTACATTCCTGCTAACTTCGCGGAATGTGTGGTCTTACCCGAGCCCTGAAGACCGACCATCATAATAACGGTAGGAGGAGCAGAGGCTATGGTCAGCTTTGCCTGTGTGCCGCCCATAAGCTCGGTGAGCTCTTCGTTTACGATCTTTATTATCTGCTGACCGGGCATCAGACTTTCAAGAACGTCTGAGCCTACGGCGCGCTCGGTTACCTTTTTGATAAATTCTTTAACTACTTTAAAGTTGACGTCCGCTTCGAGAAGTGCAAGCTTAACCTCTCGCATTCCCGCACGGACATCTGCCTCGGTGAGCTTGCCCTTGTTTCTGAAATTTTTGAAAGCATTTGCAAGCTTATCCGACAGATTTCCAAACATGGACATCTCTTTACCTCACGATAATTTTTTTAATCTGTCTATAATATCGTCTAAATCAACGGTCTTTCCGTTTTTGTGAGCCTCGAGCTCACGGGAAATGAGGTTTATCTCCTCACCCATCTCCTCAAAGCGCTTGAGCAATCCCAGCTTTTCTTCAAGGTTACGAAGAATAGCCTCAGATTTCATCAGCCTGTCTCTTACACCCGGACGGGTCAGCCCCGTAATGTCAGCAACCTCGGCAAGGGATAAGTCTTCGTTGTAATAAAGCTCCATAGCCTCGCGCTGTTTTTCGGAGAGCATATCACCGTAAAAGTCGATAAGAAGCGAAATGTTGACGTTTTTGTTGTAGTCCACTTATAACACTCCTTTAACTGTAAGGTGAAACGCTTTACAGAGTATACCACAGTAAAAATCATTTGTCAATAGGAAAGTTGTAAACAAAATATTTATACTTGGGACTTGATTATATATAAGGTTTGTGATACAATGTTATCTGTATGATTATGTTTAAATAGGAGAAAAGATAATGAGTATTATCGATCTTAGGCTTAAGCTTGCGGCTTATCTGAAAACCGGCATTGACAGTATCAATCCCGATTCCGGACTGACCGTAGAAGAAATAGCCGATATGTTTGAATATCCCCCGGATGACAAGATGGGCGACCTGGCTCTGCCCTGCTTCAAATTTGCAAAGACACTTCGCAAGGCTCCCCCTATGATAGCAAACGAGCTGTCCGCATCATTAAAGGACGCAGAGGGTATAGCCGAGGTGCAGGTGGCAGGCGGCTACCTTAATATATTTATCCAAAGAGACGCTTTTTCCAAGGAGATTATCTCCGAGGTAAATGCCAAGGGCGAGAGCTACGGCAGACTTACCGTAGGCGAGGGCAAGACAGTGGTACTTGATTACTCCTCTCCCAACGTTGCAAAGCCCTTCCATATAGGACACCTTGGAACCACCGTTATCGGTCATTCTCTCAAGATGCTCCACGAGTTTGCAGGCTACAAGTGTGTTGGCGTCAACCACTTGGGCGACTGGGGTACCCAGTTCGGCAAGCTTATCGTTGCATACCGCAAGTGGGGCAACAAGGAAGAGATAGAGGCAGGCGGTATTGATGCCCTTGTTGCTATCTACGTTAAGTTCCACGAAGAGGCTGAAAAGGACGAGACCCTTGAGGATCAGGCAAGAGCAGAGTTTACCGCTCTTGAAGCGGGAGACGAGGAGAACCTGAAGCTCTGGAAGTGGTTTATCGAGATCTCTATCGAGGAATACAAGAAGACCTACGGTCAGCTT
>JAZRQH010000036.1:0-12444 GCA_045649645.1 Eubacteriales bacterium | reverse complement strand
CCTTTACCTCGTTGTAGAACTCAGTAGCGAGAGCTTCATACTCTTCTCTCTGGGCATCTGTGCCCTTCTCGTAGGTCTGGGTATGAAGCGCATCGAGATACATATAGGTCCAGGAGGAGCGGGATTCGCGGATACGTCTCTGTTGAGTCTCGTTTTCGCAGAGAGCCTCTGCTGCATCCCACATAGCCTCGATCTTGGCTGCGTTTGCCAGAACGTCAGCGTTGGAGATTACGCTTGAGGGAGGAATGTTAAAGCTAAAGCAGTTCTTGTCAGAGAGCTCTTCTGTCAAAGCGATATACTCGTTGATGTACTTGCCGCCGGGGCCGTAGTATACGTTGAGGAAGTCTGCAATCTTGCCACGGTAGGTTGCCTCGTCCATTGTGGGATCCCACTGAAGCTCGGCAAGGATATATGCCTTAAGGCGATCGAACTCGCCAACTCTTGCAGCATGAGCGTTGTTGAACTCACCTCTGATACCCTTTTCGTAAAACCAGTTCATATTCTCAGGGAATACCTTGGTCAAAGGCATGGGAGTAAGGCTATAGGTAAAGTTGGAGGAGTAGTCCCAGGTATACATCTTCTTTGTAATCTCGTCCCAGCCTGCGATGTTCTGCGCCATAGCCTTGTTCATATCGCAGGTAGTATCATAGTAGGGATGGCTTGTACAGTTACGAATGGGACAGTAATAAACGATTATATTGTCGTCAAGCTTGAAGTTAACAGGCTTGATAGAATATTCGTAAGCTGCGGTCCAGATGTTTACGTCAGGGTAACCCTCACGTTCAGCTGCAGCAGCAAGTCTGTTGACCAGCTTCATAAGAGTAGCGCTGCGACCGCCGAAGTCGCGGTATACGGCAGAACAGTTGGTACACTTACAATAACCGCTGGAGGTATCGTTCTGACACACCCATACAGCCTCAAGACCGGGCTCAAGCATATTTAAGAAATTCTTTTCGATAGTCTCAAGATTCTTTTCATCGGTGAGACAGGGGTCGGGATCTCTGGGACCGCCAAAGCCTACAAGCTCGCAGAGGTTGTGAGACATACCCTTGCGGTTAAAGGGATCGCCTGTAGAAAGCTCGTCGCTTACTCCTGCCCAGTATACGGTACGTGTCTCAAGGCCGGGACCGTCCTTGAACTTGTAACCGTCGGGGACGTTCTTATATCTGATGATATTATACTTACGGACATCGGCAGAGTAGAACTCCATCTCCAGTATCTCTTCTGCAAAGGCATAAACACCGAACTGTGTACCCTCGTGTCTCTTTTCGTCGCTCTTACCTGCGATAACAACAAAATTGCCCTGTACAGAGATTTCAAAGGAAGCGATATCTTCACCGTCACGGTCAACAGAGACAAGACCCTTATCCTCACGGTTGGTAACACCGATAAGAATTTCGGGGCCCTTGGGATCCTGTGAGTCGTCAGTTATGGTAAGAGAAACACCGGTAGCATCCTCGATATATCCTTTAAGTGCATTGGCAGCTTCCTGTGCATTTTTCACATAAGGATTTTCCGCGCCGTAAACTATTTTAAAGCTCGCTATACTATTACTGTTCAGGTAAAGTCCCGTTACCTTATCCAGACCTTTTTGCTCAAACTCAAGATACTTGGTGATTATCTGCGCAGCCTGCGCTCTTGTTGCAGTACCCCAGGGATCAACGACGATCTCTTTGCCGTTAATGCCCGAGCCGGAGATAATAGAGTTCTGCATAGCCCACTTCATAGGCTCAATAGCATATTCTCTGATCTTGTCGGCATCATAGGTCTTGTCAAACTTGTAAGTATCGGTGATAGAAGTATCAGCACCGAACTTTGCAGCGGTGTTGTAGAACAGAGTAACCATCTGCTCACGGGTGATAGGATCGTTTGCACCGAAGCGGTCAGCAGAAACACCGCTGGTTATCTTGTTGTCATATGCCCACTGAATGTAAGGAGCATACCAATGACTTTCCTTTACGTCGGTAAAGGGCATACCTGTATACTTATAAAGGATTATCTCGTCTTCAACCATGTTTGCAAGAGTTGTCATAAACATGGCTCTCGTCATCTTGCCGTTAGGCTGGAAGCTGTCATAGCTCATACCGTTAAAGATACCCATCTGAACGGTAGTCTTTACCGCGTCGTAATACCAGTGGCTTTCCTTTACGTCCTTAAAGGGGTTGTTCCAATCGGCGGACACACCTATTGCCATAGAACAAAGCAGTATTACCGCAATAAGGGAAATAAGAATTTTCTTCATGATCTCTATCCTTTCAAATTATTACCTTTCTACATTATATAACAACTGTGAGAACGCTTTTACTACATAATTTTCATAATTATTTATAATTATGCTTTAGCGTTTTCGAGAGTCTTCAATACATTATACCATTAATCAATTGTTAGGTCAATAAAAAAATCACACGACGTAAAATATTACGCCGTGTGATAATATTCGGTTTTAATTAAGCCTCGCCTGATTAAGGTCTGCCCCATTCAACGGGAGATTTGTCGGGCTTGAAGTATACGTTCTTGCCGTCACTTTCTGCCCATCTGAGACCATAGTTCTTGACCTCATTATAATACTCGGTCGCAAGCTTTTCATACTCTGTCTTCTGGGCAATAGTACCGCCCTCATAGGTGGTTCTGTAAAGTGCATCAAGGTACATATAAACCCAAGACATACGGGATATACGGATACGTCTGAGCTGAGTATCGTTCTCACAAAGAGCCTCTGCTGCATCCCACATAGCAATGATCTTATCGTTGTTAGCGATAACAACATCGCTTGCTATGATAGAGTGGGGAGGAACGCTATATGAGAAATGGTTGGAGTCAGCAAGCTGCTCTGTAAGATTGATGTAATCGTTGATATACTTACCGCCGGGGCCGTAGTATGCATTGAGGAAGCCCATGATCTTAGCTCTGTAGGTAGCCTCGTCCATGGTGGGATTCCACTGAAGCTCTGCAAGCAGATATGCCTTAAGAGCATCAAACTCACCTATACGGGAATCAACTGCGTTGTTGAACTCGCCTCTGATACCGTGCTCATAGAACCAGTTCTTGTTCTCACGGAAGGTCTTGGTGAGAGGCATGGGAGACTGAGAATAATAGAAATTGGTGGAGTAATCCCATGTATAGATCTTCTCGGTAACTGCATCCCAACCCTCAAGCCACTTGCAGATGTTGACGTTAGTCTTACAGGTGGGATCGTTGTATGCATGACATGAACAGCACTCAATGGGTGCAAAGTAGACAACTACCTGAGGATCGAGCTGGAACTTAACAGGTTTGATAGAATACTCGTATGCATATGTCCAGATCTCAACGTTAGGATATCCCTCACGTTCAGCCGCAGCTGCAAGTCTGTTCATAAGGTGCATAAGGGTAGCTGCACGTCCGCCGTCGGCTCTGTATACTGCCTGACAGTTTGAACAGGTACAGCTTCTTTCTGTATCGTTCTGAGTTACCCATACTGCCTCAAGGGAGGAGTTAAGCATCTTTAAGAAGTTCTTTTCGATGGTAGCAAGATTCTTTTCGTCTGTGAGACAGGGGTCGTCACTTCTTGCATCACCGAAGCCAACGAGCTTATGCATATTGTGCATTATACCTGTACGCTTAATAGGCTCGCCTGTGGAAAGCTCAGAGCTTACAAGACCGCCCCAATATACAACACGGTACTCGTAGCCGGGACCGTCCTTGAACTCATAACCGTCGGGGATATTCTTATTTCTTACGGTATTGTATACGCTTACACCGTCAGAATAGAACTCAACCTCGAGGATCTCCTCAGCAAATGCGTAAACACCGAAGAGAACGCCATCGTGGTCGCTTCTCTCGCTTATCGCTGCGATAAGAAGGTTGTCACCCTGAACAGAGATCTCAAAGCTCTCTCTGCCGCCGCCGTCACGGTCAGCTGTTACAATACCTCTATCCTCACGGTTGGTCTTACCTACGATGATCTCGGGACCTACGGGGTCCTTGAAGTCGGTGATAACATTAAGAGTAACACCTGTTGCGTTCTTGATATACTTCTGAAGAGCGTTTGCAGCAGACTTCTGACCGTTGTAAACTATGGTATACTCCTCAATAGGATTGCCGTTGATGGTAAGACCTGTAACCTTGGGCATGTCCTTTTCGGTATATGCAAGGTACATGGTGATGATCTGTGCAGCCTGTGCTCTTGTTGCAGTACCCCAGGGATCAACGATAATTTCCTTACCCTCTACGCCTGTACCTGCAATGATAGAGTTCTGCATAGCCCACTTCATAGCTTCAACAGCATAGGGTCTGATCTTGTCTGCATCATAGGTCTTGTCAAACTTATAAGTACTTGTGACAGAGGTATCCGCACCGAACTTAGCTGCGGTGTTGTAGAAAAGTGTTACCATCTGCTCACGGGTGATGGGATCGTTTACACCGAAACGGTCTGCGGACATACCGCTACTGATACCGTTGTCATACGCCCACTGTACGTAGGGTGCAAACCAATGGTTTGCCTTTACGTCGGTAAAGGGCATACCGGTATACTCGCCTACCTCAGCGCCTACCATATTGGCAAGGGTGGTCATAAACATTGCTCTGGTCATCTTGCCGTTGGGAACAAAGGTATCCTCTGTCATTCCGTTGAAGATGCCCTTTTCTACGGTAGTCTTTACCGCATCATAGAACCAATGGTTTTCCTTTACGTCCTTAAAGGGATTGTTCCACTCTGCAGATACGCCTACTGCCATAGAACAAAGCAGTATTACCGCAATAAGGGAAATAAGAATTTTTCTCATGGTTATTTTCCTTTCGAAGATTGATTATAATAGCATTATACCATTAAAAACACTATAAGTCAATAAAAAGTCTGCCGAAACAAAGTTTTTATTGTTTCTACAACCGTCACTTCCTTTTTCGAAGTCTGCCGGTGTGTATATAGTTTATCGACATGCTGAGAGGGGACCGATTACGGTCCCCTCTTTTGTTTGTCAATTAGTTTTAGTAAACTTAAAACCTATTATTCTACGGGTACAGCAACACTGAACTCGAGTGTTGTATAGATCATGATCATACGAGCTGCCTGTGCTCTGGTCGCTGTTGCGTTAGGAGCCAGCTGGTCGTTGCCGACACCGGAGATAAGGTTCATTGCAACTGCCCATTCTACAGAATCGGTTGCCCATGCCTGTACCTTGTCTGCATCAACGAAGGCTGAAATATCAGCTTTTGCGGATACGTCGTATCCCTTCTTCTCGGTATAGAGCTTGAAGAATCTTGCAAGCTGAGAACGTGTGATGCTGTTATTGGGTCCGAACTTGGTTTCGGAGATACCGCTGGTAAGCTCGTTTTCAACCGCCCATGCTACAACTTCGTTATACCAATGAGAGGTCTTAACGTCTTCGAAGCCTGTTTCAGTTGTATCATACTGTGTGAGGTCAACGCCGTCAACCTTAGCCAACAGGGTAAGGAATTCCGCACGGGTAAGGTTTTTGTTGGGAGCGAAGGTTGTATCGTTCATACCCTTGATATAACCCTTGCTTACACAATAAGCTACTTCGCTTACGTACCACTGATTTGACTGAACGTCAGTAAAGTGAGCTACATACTCTGCGGGGTCGATAATACGTGTAGCATCAGCACCGCATATCGTACATACGCCGAACTCAGCACCGTACCAGTCGATAGTACCGTCTACAGTCTCAACTACGGGTGTCCATACTTCAACTGCATGATCGGTACCCGTTGCGGGAACGGAAGTCTCTTCGCTTGCTCCACATACAGAGCAGGTTCTGATCTTGGCACCCTTGGTACACTGTGTAGGCTCAACGGTTACTTCCCATTCGCCCCATGTGTGACCAACGGCAGAGGTGATGTTATCACTGTATACGTAATCACACTGAGGACAGATGTGATATGTAGCGCCTTCGGTGAAACAACCGGGTTCTTTAACGAAATCTACGCTCATTTCGTGACCGCAGAAGGTATAGTCATCGACATCCTTTTCGCAAAGCATAAGGCCTTCAGCGATAACCACGTTTGCAAACATGGTGGGATTACGGTAGTATCTACCGCCGCTGGAGTTGATGTATACCTTACCTGCCTCAGAAATATCGAAGATAGAGAACTCGTCTTCACCTGAGCAACGGATGGTAAGATCCTTATTTTCGATAGTGAGAGAACCGGAATTAACAACTATGGTCTTCGCATCGGAGGAACGGATAGTACCGGACTCACCTATAATCTTAACGTCTGCCTCGATAATGAGAGCAGGGATACCGCCGTTTGTTCTGATATTGTAAGTATTAAGGTCGATGGTAATGTCTTTGGTGATGGTATAGTCGACCTTCTTATCAGTACTGGTTTTATGAATTACGATTACATCGCCGTCCTGAGCTGCAGCAAAAGCCTCGGTAAGGTTAGAATAACCCTCATTGCCTATAGAAGCCTTGGAGGAGGTGCCGCATACGCCACATACGAACGAGCTGTCCCAAGCGTGACCTGCTGCGGGAACAGTCTCATCAACCGTTTCACCACAAGCCTGACAAGTTCCAACGAGCTTGCCGTCCTCGGTACAGGTAGGAGCATAAGATGCAGATTCGTCAGCTACAACCGTATGAGCTGCAGGAATAACCTTGGAGACCTTTTCTCCGCATACAGAACAGTCACTTACTTCAAGACCGTCTGTGGTACATGTGTTTGCGTAGGATTCAGCTTCATTTACTACGAGAGCATGACCGTTTGCAGCGATGACCTCGGAAATTTCCTCTCCGCATACGGTACAAGCGTTTCTTCTTTCACCGTCCTCGGTACATGTAGCTTCCTTAGCAACAGTCCAAAGGGAATCGTCGAAGGTGTGGCTTGCTGTCTCGCCTTCTTCGCCCTGGATGGTTTCAATAACTTCCCAACAATTGGTACAGTATACCTTTGTGATACCTGCCGATACGCAGGATGCTTCTTCAAGCACTACGGCAAGACCGTCATCATGACCCTTTGCGGGAATTTCTTCTGTAACAGAATTGAAACATACCTGACAAGTATTTGTTCTCTCACCCTCGTCCTCGCAGGTAGCTTCGGCATCTATGATCCATTGAGACTCATCAAACTTGTGAGGAAGCATGGGTATGATCTCGTTTTCTATAATGCAGGTACATGTAGCACACTTGGTAAGCTTAGAGCCTACAGCGGTACAGCTTGCACCGTTGATCAACTGGAGTCTGTCCTCTTCTGCGGGCATTGTGTGACCGGTTGCGGGAACTACGTCGCGAAGCTCGCACTTACCGCAGGTCTTGCACATCCAGAGAACACCGCCGTCACGCTCACAGCTTACAGCTACAGTAGCGTTTTCTACCATATCACATACGTGGTCGGCAGAAAGAGTTTCGCCGTTCCATGTTGCGGCTGCGTGGCCGTTGATGGTGTTGATAGTGTAGTTACAGCTGTGGTCGAGTATTGCGCCGTTTTCAACTGTAAGGTTCTTATCAGCGTTGGATACTGCACCGATGGTGAGGTAGCCGTTGCCTGCAGTAGCAAGACCTGTAAGGTCGATATCCTGACGGGCGTAGGACATAGATTCAAGCCATACGTCGCTTAATCCAAGAATGTTTTCATCATTCATACCGCTTATAGCGTATCCCTTCCAGTTCTTCTGTCTTGCGTCCGGGAAGTAAGCAACATCTTCGCCCTTGTAGTAATCATAACCGTTAACGTTTACGATAAAGCCATGGGTTGCATCAGCTCTTACGGAAACCGAAAGACCCTTGGAAAGATCAATGTATTCCCAATCCTGAGAAATACGGGTAGCATCGGAATAAGTGGTCTTATCCATGTTACGAGCTCTGAACGTCCACTTGTATCCGGGAAGCTTGTTGTCGTTTACATAGTAACCGTCATAGTAAGCGATGGTTACCACACTTGCAACAGGAGCACCGCTGTCACGGCTGGGAGAGTTGGAGGTGCTTACAGAGATATAAAGCGCCTTGCCGTTGGTGGGATTTTTGGTGCTGCTTGCGGGAACGTACATCTCATAGTTGTCAAGCTTGGGTATAAGATTCTGTAAACCTGAACCTGATGCTAAGCCTGCCAGATAAAGACCGTCGTCATAGCCGGTCGCGGTAGCGTTCATTGATGCGATCGCATCTATCTTTTCCTCGGTCCAGAGGATGCCGATAGTATTACCGATATTATCACTATCATTGAGAGAGTCGAATTCATCGGGAGTGATCACAACGGACAGACCGTCAAGCGGAGTCGCCGCATTGCTGGTTACGGCAGAAACACCGTAAACACCGGGGAAGGTTTCGTAATCAGGTGTTACTACCTTGATTCCGCCTTCTTCGGTAGCCTTGAAATCAAAGCCTTCTGTTTTGATCTGATAGCCACTGTCCATCGGGGCAATGATATCGTTTGAAGTGCCGGAGTACTTAGCTGCCATAGCAGTCCAGCCAGCCTCAAGAGTGCTGTCTGTAGTCATTGCGCCTGCTGATATCGGAAATACAGGAACAAGCATGATACAGACGAGTGTTAAAGAGATGATTTTTCTCAATATGGTTTTCATCACAAACCTCCTATTGTTAATAATGGAACTTATTGTTATTCCTGTTGTCATTATAGCAAATCATTAACAATTAGTCAACAGTTTTTTAAAAGAAACCATTAAAATGCACAAAATAACGATATAAATGCTTGGATGTTCATCAAAATACAACTTATGATTCGAACATCAAACGGTCGCGTACACTTATTCCTATGAAAAAGGGATGAGTTGCCCTGTTCCACAATCGGGAATTTTCCTTTCTTAAAAACATTTCTTTAGCACCCGAGCGGAGATATTTCCTGTATATTAAAAAGTCCGCCGAAGCGGACTTTTACTGTTTTTCATATTCTGCAACGGTCACTACATATACAGACGCCGCAGTAGCGTATGAAACACTGCTGTCATCAGGAACGTCAAAGCTGTAGGTGACGGTGTATTTGCCCTTTTCCATATAAACTCCGTTTCCGCTTGTAGGATCTGCAGAGTCATAGATCTGCTTTCCGTCAGAATTGGTTATCGTTACCGAATAACCGACCTCCTTTGCACAGACGACCTGAGCGGTTATAACGCCAAGCTCGTCCTTCTCAAGAACAAAGCTCTCGGTGTAAACGGTGTCCTCACGAATCTTGGAGGTATACGAGCCCATATAAGGCATACTCATTATGCTTAACATAAGTCCGACAACACCTACGGTGAAAAGAACTCCGCTGAGTATGGGAACAAGAATATTGAACACCTTTTTACGGGGCTTACCGGACAGCAATCTTGTACCGAAATAAACAAGCACAAGGCCCATACCGAAGGCAGCTACCGCATACCAGATATACGTGCCGTCAGGTACAGCATCGGTCACAGCCTGCGTGTCCTGTCCTCTTGTAGCATAGAAGGAGATGACCGCCATAGAGTTGTTGATAAAGTGGAATATCATAGGGATGAGCACAGAGTCGGTCTTTGCTGTGATATAACCGAAGGCCAGAGCCATGATAAGCAACGGAATAGTCTTAAAGGCATCGAAATGCAGAAGTGAAAAGAGCAGCGAGGAAATAATGACTGCCAGAACCTTGTTACGCTTACCCTTGAAGGAATCGAATATAAATCCTCTGAACAAAAGCTCCTCACATACCGCGGGGATAAGAGCTATAACAATAAGAGCAACTGTGGGATTTACGTCCGAGAAAAAGTTCTCAAGAAAGACCATATCGTTCTGCTCGGGCATACCGAACACGGCAACGTATATAAAGGACGCTGCATTCTCCCACATAGAAGCACCCATCATAAATACGACAGCCGAAAAGAAGCTGCCGATGGAGGGAAGCTTAAGGTTGAAGCGCTCGGCTATGCTCTCACGGCGCAGGACAACAAGCACGAGAGGTGCCGCAACAAGCAGAGCCTCGGCTATACCCATACCCGCAATGCCGATCTTGGCAAAAAGCCACGTATTTATAAACAGGATCACAACAACGGCAAAAACGAATGCCATGATCGCGTCAAGTATCTTAGTCTTCTTCATAACTGTCACCTTCTTTGTTAGTAATATTATTATAACAAAAAAGGCCTTGCTATGCAAGACCTAATCATTTATAAACTCATTTCTGTGTTCCTCAAAAAACTCAAAGTATTTTCTTACGTTCTCCAGCTCCGTCCACTTTTTTGTCTTGACCGGAAATTCGTCAAGGTCGTAGATCTTTGCGCCCTTCATAGAAAGAAGTATGGGTGAGTGGGTGGTGATGATAAGCTGACAGCCGAAGTGACGGGCAGAGTCCTCAAGGAATTGCTTTAAGCGCAACTGATACTCTATAGACAGACTGTTCTCAGGCTCGTCAAGGAGGTATACCGCATCTTCGGTTATGTTATCCACAAAGTAGAGCATAGCGTTCTCACCGTTGGAGTGCATGTCAATATTACCCTTCATGTTACGGCGCACGTACTGGGAGGCAGAGACCTTTCCGCTTCGTATCTCGTGTGTCTTTTTCCATTCGTCATATTCGGAAAGCGACCCAAGACCTACCGAGGGCTTAAAGGGATCGGCTATACCGTAATATTCGTCCAGAAGATCGTCACGGCGGCGGTCTACACCTATATTGATGTTTCTTACCTTTAAAATATGCTCGAATACGTCGTCGCTGGTCATAACTCGGGAGTTAAAGGGTATTTCCCTTGCCTTCATCGAAGCACGCTTGACGTACTCGGGGAAAAGCACCGACTGATTGAAGGGTGAAGTCCTCGCTATCCTCGCCTTCTCGGCGATCATATTGAGAAGGGTAGATTTGCCCGAGCCGTTGCCGCCGTAGAATATGGTTATAGGCTCAAAATCAACTCTTGGTAGGCGGTCGTCCATAAAGATCTTAAAGGGATAAAAGGTATCGTAGCAGGTATAATTCACCTCGTCCCATATATAATCCAACTCTTCGCGGTTGGTAAGCAGCGTAAAGCTCTCTATGTAGGGTCGCATAATTTCACCTCGTTTTGTGTTTTCTATAGGATATCACGTTTGGTGTACGATAATTGGGACATCACTCGAACATTTCATCTTTTTCGTTAAACCAGAACCAATATTCACGCATAAGCTTTAAAAATTCAGGTGTAAGAGGGTACTTGTCATTTTCGGGTATTACCGAATCTATACCGCAATGAGGACAAAAGGCGGTAGTACTGTTAGGTAGATATTCGTATACCTCTTTGGAATCATAAATTCTCTCGCAGAAAAAGCATCCGCATTTATCTGCCTTTGACAATGCCTCTTTGTTTTTACTGCAGAGCTCATGGGCTTCGTAAACGTCAAAAGGCATACAGGGTATATCATCGACTCCCTTTTCAAGCACCTCTATTCTGTAACAAAGCCAATTATAGTTAACATACTCGGGTAAAAATCCCATACAGCTACCCAAAAGTGCGGTGTGGGTCTTATGACCCTTATCTATTTCGGCTTGTATCATACCGTCAAAATAATCGTCGGGGACTGATATGACCTTGCCGTCCTTGATTATTCTGAGATTGGTGTTTTCTTCGGTAAGCCTTTGCCATAATTCAGAATATTCGTTACGTTCGTCTGCCGACAGCTCTTGTATTAACTCTAAATATTGCGGACAGTGATCGGGATTTATATTCGCCCAATGGGTATTGCCGTATTTGTCAAACTGCTTATCATCGGGACATTTGACGGTATATATTTTTGAGCTTGAATTACGGGCGGTAAAGCAGAGATGTGCAAGACCGCATTCTGCGTAGGACATATTATCTGTCCATATACGAAGTTCTTCCCCTTGTGCCAAAAATTCTATTACCTTTTTGGTGTCGGCTGTTGATTCATCAAACCATTCCCGAAAGCTGTACTGATATTCATAATCTTCGGGATGCCTCTTTTGTTCGCTGAGCTCATGGGCGTTATGTATCTTTGTGTGGTAAAGCAGACGGGTCGAATAAAGAGTCTTGGGGATATCCGCCTTCAGAGGTCCTATATCGTCAAGAGTGCCGAAGAGGTATACATCGTTTATTCCGTCTGTTTTTTTCTTTAAATTTTCAATATGCCGTTTTGTCAGTTTGTCAAAAGCTATTTCTATCATTTTTCCTCCATGTTAGGCTGCTTTATCCATTTGGCACTTTCATACCACGCCCAGCCATTGTATTCGTCCCATGTGATGATTACACTATCAAAGGAAAACCTTGCATTAAATCCTTGTGTCATAGTGGAAACAGGCATATAGTAAGTTCCGTCTTCTTCTTTTGTCAGCTCGAAAACCTCAAAAAAGCAATTACTTGATAATTTTTCAAGTAAAAACTTTAAGGCTGCATCCCCTGACATATTTGGAGGTTCTTCAATAGGTATAAGGTCGCCGTTTTCATTTTTTCGGTACTCTCCTTCGGTGTCGATAGTGAGGTTACGGAAATTGAAAAAATGAATGACCGCATCTTTGATCTCCATGTGGTGATCGCTTGGATTCTGCTTG
>JAZRQH010000035.1:0-2585 GCA_045649645.1 Eubacteriales bacterium | reverse complement strand
GGTGAGGCTTCTTATATCAGCGGTGAGGCTCATACCAGAGGAGATATCACACTCCCCGGTACACAGACCGCATTTATCGAGTTCCTTGCAACTCTCGGCAAACCCCTTGCTATGGCGGTTATCGCAGGACGTCCCCTTGTTATTACAAAGGAAAACGCTCTTTGTGATGCGGTTCTTTACCCCTGGCAGTTCGGTATTATGGGACAGGGTGTAGCAGACGTTATGTTCGGTGACGTAATGCCCGAAGGTAAGCTCTGTGCCTGCCTGCCCTACGATATGGGTCAGATTCCCATGTTCTATGCAAGAGTAAATACAGGCCGTCCCTACAGAGGTGAGGTTGTGGAGATGTCAAAGAAGGTAAGCTCCTACGCTACAGACTTTACCTGTCACTATATCGATATGCCCACCGAGCCCCTTTATACATTCGGTCACGGTCTTACCTATACCACCTTCGAGATAGGCACACCCAAGCCCGTAAAGACCGAGTGGAATATAGGTGATACTGTAGAGTTTGACGTTGACGTTGCCAACACAGGCGACCGTGACGGTCGTATGACCCTCCAGCTTTACGTCCGTGACGTAGCGGCAGAGATCTGCCGTCCCGTAAAGGAGCTTAAACTTGTAAAGAAGGTAGAACTCAAGGCAGGCGAAAAGCAGACTCTTCGCGTTTCGCTCCCCGCATCTGCATTTGAATACTACCATACCGACAAGAAGTGCTATGCCGACCCCGGCGACTTTATGGTCTGGGCTGCAGAGGATGCTGCTCACGGTGAACCCTGCAAAATCACACTTAAATAAACAAATATATTATGAGAGCCGTCCTTTCCGGACGGCTCTCGCTATATAAATATCGCCTACGGGATATGATGTACACGATAAACAAAAAAACTTATGATGTTTTTATTAACAAACTATTGCAAAAAATGGAAAAGTGTGCGATAATTATAGCAGAATATTATTATATAGGAGGTCTATATGAAAAAAATACTTATTCTTGCATTGATGCTTACAATGCTTACCACCGTTTTCATACTGCCCGGTGTATTTGCGGCAGACGGTGAGATACCCTTCTCTGAGGACGTAGGCGATATCTATGTTCCTATAGCCGCTGAAGGCAAGGCTCCCACCATCGACGGTGTTATTAAATCATCCGAGCCCTATACCGACCCTGTCCGTATAGATTCTCACAACTCCTCTACATCCTGGACCTACAGAAGCCGTAACCTTATTGATATCGACTTCTACTCCTCCTGGGATGAAACAGGTTTCTATGTAGGTGCAACAGTTGTTGACCCCACACCTTACTTATCCACCATGTCTCCCGATACCGATGAGGACGATGAGGGTAGCCCTCAGTACGGCGGAAACGGTGACGTACTTGTGTTCTCTATTGACCCTCTGGCTATCAGAAAAACCACCGGCAGACTTTATTGGGAAAGCTCCAGCCCCACAGCCTGGTACTCTATAGTTCCTATGGAGGACGGTTCCTTTGTGATCTACAGAAGCCAGTATAATGAAGGCGATATCACCGATCAGGTAGAGGCTGCTCTTGTTCAGCACTCTGACGGCAGCTGGACTGTTGAGATGAAGCTGAGCTGGGAAATGATCCTTGAGGATACCGCGGCTTGCGTTGACAAGACCGTTGAGGAGCTTGGCTACACCGTAGAGGATTTTGCCGCTATGGATGCAGTTCATAACGCTATGTTCAGATACATGGACCGTTGGTACTATTCTTCCAAGGACCCTTACAGCGGCTACCACGTTGGTTATCTTGACGAGGGTGCACGCTTTACCATAAGCTGTAACATCACTCCCTCCGACGGATATCTTGCAGACGGCGTTACTCCCGCTACCCACGGTAACGGTAAGGACGCTCAGGTCTACGGTATCTATCTCCATATGTCCGAGGGCAAGAGATATACCACAGGTGATTACACCTATATCTCCATCAACAATGATACTGAGGCTAAGATAATTAGCTATGACGGTGCCAAGGTTGATCCCCTTGTTATTCCTAAGACTCTTGACGGCAGAACCGTTACGTATATCTCCGCAAAGGCATTCAGAAGCCTTGCTAAGATCAACATCTACGTTCCTTCCACCGTTCAGACCCTTGAAAAGAACGCTTTTTACAGCTGTCTCGGAGCTAAGCTCTACGTAGTTGAGGGCTCTGCTGCTCACACTTACGCAAAGCAGTACTTCAAGAACAACCACGTTCTCTCCTGTGACGTGCATACCGAGGATGAGTGGGAGATAATCACCCCTGCAACCTGCTCCGCTTACGGTTCAAAGAAGATGAGCTGTTCAGTCTGCGGACTTCAGTTAAAGACAGCATCTGTTTCCAAGCTCAACCATACTCCCGGTGAGCCTACAATTACAACTGTTGCTACCTGTACCGGCAACGGTATCAAGACTACATACTGTACCGTATGTTCTACCAAGATATCTGCTACTAACTATACCGACCCCGATAATCACGCATACGGCGACACCTGGTATTACAACGGCGCCCCTTTCTGTCAGGGCGGTTACAAGTGGCGTAACTGTACCAGATGCGGTGCTGAGCAGAAGTCTAACGAGGGCGT
>JAZRQH010000034.1:0-12863 GCA_045649645.1 Eubacteriales bacterium | reverse complement strand
TGGTAACTGTAAGAACGTACATCAGAGGAACGTCTGCTAAGAAGTTTTCCTCTGCATAGTCAAACACCTTTCTTACAGGTGAAAAATCTTTACCCATAATGCGCTCCATTCCGTAGAATGCTCCGAGCATATGAGAGGAGTTGATCATACTGCTTCCGCCGCAGCCGACGAAGATGTTTTTGGAGTAGTTCGCCATTCCGACGACCTCGTGGGGAACGACTTGTCCCATAGAGATGATCAGATCATAGCTTTCGTCCATCAGGAGCTTGTTTACCTCGACGTCGATTTTGTCGGTAACGAGTCCGTCGGAAACCTCGGATACAAATTCTGCGGGAACCTCGCCCAGCTTTATAACGTCGGTCTTCCAGTTGTGTACGAGTATCTTTTCAAAGGGAACGTCGGGGCCGAAGAATGCCTTGCACTCTGCTTCGGTCATAGGCTCGTGGGTACCAAGAGCGGGCATAATGTCAACCTCGCAGCGGTCCTTTAAAAGATCGTAATAGATCTCGGTTATCTTGCCCGCGCCCGAATACATACGGGTATAGTCGGGGGGCAGAATAAGCACGTGCTTCAAGTCCTTGCCTTCAAGAGACTTACTGAGAGCTTCTCTGAGCTCAGCGTAGCTTAAACCTTCTTTGCTTTCGTAAAACATAATTCTTTCCTTTTATATAATATAAATCACAAGTATTTTAGCACAAGGGTATCTCAAAGTCAATAATCATACAAATATATTATTGCCCGTTGTCTGTAAATTTACATTTCGTTATTTTCCTCAAGTATCCTGTCAAGGATAGCTATGACCTCATCTGCAGATTCTGCGTGGTTTATATCCACTCTTGCGGTTGTTGCACATCGCATACCCTTAAGATACCAGGCAAGGTGCTTTCTTGCCTCGCGTATGCCTGTATACTCACCCTTATCCGCGATAAGCATTCCGAGATGCTCCTTTGCCACTGTGATACGTTCCTCTGTGGAAGGGGCAATATATTCCTTACCCTCAAGAGCGCAGGCTATCTCCTCAAATATCCAAGGGTTACCGTAAGCACCCCTTGCCACCATTATTCCGTCGCAGTCGGTATACTCTATCATCTGCAGAGCATCTTCGGCAGTAAATATATCTCCGTTACCCAACACTGGAACCGAGAGCGCGTTTTTTACTGCCTTTATTATATCAAGATCAACTCCGGGATTGTACATCTGTGATCTTGTGCGTCCGTGCACAGTTATCATATCCGCTCCCGCCTTTTCCATACGGCAGGCAAAGTCCACGGCGTTTTTGCTCTTTTCGTCCCAGCCTGCTCTTATCTTGACAGACAGGGGAGTTTTAATAGCAGACGATACAGCCCTTACTATCTCCTCGGCAAGTACGGGATCCTTCATAAGTGCAGAGCCCTCGCCGTTAGAAACTATCTTCTTTACGGGGCATCCCATATTTATATCTATCATATGAGGCTCAAATCTCTTTTCCAGCATAGCCGCCGCCTCCGCCATAATTTCGGGTTCGTGTCCGAATATCTGTATAGAGCAGGGAGATGTAGCCGCATCAAACTTTGCCAGATCCTCGGTTTTCTCATCTCCGTAGTGCAGAGCCTTTGCCGAGAGCATTTCGGTGACGGACATTTCCGCTCCCATACGGTGGCAGAGCACTCGCATAGAGTAATCTGTCACCCCCGCCATGGGGGCAAGGAAAATTCCGTGTTTGAATTCTATATTTTTTATATGCATATTTACTCCAAACTGTATATTATCAATAGTATATAATAACAAAAAGGTTATTTCAACTCAATGTATTATATAAATGTTCAATAAATATTAATAAATTTGTGAATTTTTATTGACAAATTATTTTTTGTGTGTTATAATTCAGCATATTTATTTTTTATTAACATATTTTCAGGAGGATTTCAATTATGTCCAAGAAGATCATTGCTCTTGTTCTCGCAATGCTGATGGTAGTTTCCATCTTCGCAGCATGCGGCAGCAAGGACACAAACAAAGCAGGCGATACCATCAAGATCGGTCTCTCCGGCCCCCTTACCGGTGCGGCAGCAGTTTACGGTGTTGCAGTTAAGAACGCAGCAGAGATGGCTGCAGAAGAGATCAACGCTGACGGCGGTATGAACGGTATCAAGGTAGAGATTCTCGCTACCGACGACGCTCACGATCCCGCAAAGGTTTCCACAAACTACTACAACATGGTTGGCGAAGGCATGCAGGTTTCTCTCGGTTGCGTAACATCCAACCCCTGTCTCGAATTCTGCAAGCTCTCTGAAGAAGACAACGTATTCTTCATCACACCCTCCGCTTCCAACGATGACGTTCCCGCAGCAGACAACGCATACCAGATGTGCTTCGCTGACGGTAACCAGGGCGGTGTTGCAGCTAACACAGTAAACAACCTCGGTCTTACCAAGATCGGTATCTTCTATAAGTCCGACGACTCCTACTCCAACGGTATCTACGAGCAGTTCAAGGCTAACCTTGACGAGAGCATCGAGACCGTAGAGGCAGTATTCACCTCCGCAAACGAGACTGACTTCTCCACACAGATCAGCTCTCTCAAGGATTGTGAGTTCATCTTTATGCCCATCTACTACACACCCGCTTCTCTCTTCATGACACAGGCTAAGGACGTTGTTGCTGCTAACACCGTATACTTCGGTTGCGACGGCTTCGACGGTATCGAGTCTGCAGAGGGCTTTGACATCACAACCATTCCCCAGAAGGTTACAATGCTTTCTCACTTCAACTCCAAGGCTACCGAGGGCGCAGCTGCTGACTTCATCACCAAGTACACAGAAAAGTACGGTGCTGATACTCTCAACCAGTTCGGCGCTTCCGCTTACGACTGCGTATACGCACTCGTAGCAGCTATGGAAAAGGCTGTTGCAGACGGCAAGACTGTAGATGCTTCCACATCCGCTTCCGATCTCTGCGATATACTCAAGGAAGTATTCCAGGGCGGCTTCAGCTTCTCCGGCGTTACCGGTGAGAGCATCACTTGGGACGAATCCGGTTACGTTGCTAAGGACGCTATCCAGTACGTAATCAAAGAGGCAAACGCTTAATCAAGTATTAATTGAAAAATATCAATTTGCCGGCTCAGGAATACTGCACCGGCAAATTGTCATATTTTTTAGACGGGAAACAAAATGGAAATTTTAGAAACTTTGATAAACGGTTTAAGCATCGGCGGAACCTATGCTATGATAGCTCTCGGCTATACCATGGTATACGGTATCGCAAAAATGCTTAACTTCGCCCACGGCGACGTTATTATGGTGGGCGGTTATACCATATACGTGGTTATGGCACAGACAGGCTACCCCATCCTTGGACTTGCGGCAGCCATACTGTTCTGTATGATACTGGGTGTCACTGTAGAAAAGCTGGCTTATAAGCCTCTTCGCGGTGCCTCTCCCCTTGCCGTGCTTATTACTGCTATCGGCGTCAGCTACCTTCTGCAGAGTACGGCTCAGATGATATTCGGTTCATCCCCAAAGATGGTTACACTTCTTGACCTCGGTAACGTAGAGATGGGATCTCTCAAGATTCAGTGGAACGTTATCATTACCCTTATTGCGTCCTTTGTTATTATGCTTATACTTACCCTTTTCGTTAAGTATACCAGAACGGGACGTGCAATGGTAGCGGTATCCGAGGACAAGGGCGCAGCTCAGCTTATGGGTATCAACTCCAATGCTATCATCACCCTTACCTTCGCGATAGGCTCCGCACTTGCAGCCTGCGCAGGCTTCTTTATGTTAATGAAATCCCCCAGCTTATCTAATACAATGGGTGCTATGCCCGGTATCAAGGCGTTTACCGCAGCGGTTATCGGCGGTATCGGTTCTATCCCCGGTGCAATGCTGGGCGGTATCCTTATCGGTATCGTAGAGGCTGTGTCCTACAAGATCACAGCTATAGCTCCCTATACAGACGCTATCGAATTTTTGATCCTTATCATTATCCTGTTGGTCAAGCCCTCCGGTATTCTTGGTAAGAAGAGAAGGGAGAAGGTATAATGAAGAAGAATTTTAAGCTTAAGCATTATATCAACTACATCGTAGTTGCGGCCCTGGGCATTCTTTTTACGGTTATGTCCCTGACCGACTCCTTTGCCAGCCCTCTGGCACTTATCCAGCTTGAGAAGATAGTTATCGCCGTTCTTCTTGCGGTATCCCTGAGTGTTGTCGTAGGCTTCCTCGGCGAGCTTTCTCTGGGTCACGCAGGCTTTATGTGCGTAGGTGCTTACCTTGGCGGTAAGGTATCAGTGCTTCTTGAGCCTGTGCTTGGCAACTCCTTCCCCACACTGCTTATCAGTATGGCAGTGGGCGGTGTTATCGCGGCGGTTTTCGGTGTTATCATCGGTCTTCCTGCGCTGCGACTCCGCGGTGACTATCTGGCTATCGTTACTCTTGCCTTCGGTGAGATAGTTCGTTCTGTCTTTATGAACTCCTCCAGAGAATCCTTCGGCGGCTCTCTCGGTCTTGCTACTCCCCGTTTTGACAAGAAGTACCTCTTTATAGTCGGCTTCGTTATGGTGCTTATCTGTCTTGCAGTCATTCAGAATATGATGCGCTCTAAGCACGGACGTGCCATCACCTCTATCCGTGACAGCGAGATCGCGGCTAAGGCAACAGGTATCAACGTAACTAAGTATAAGCTTATCGTATTCACCGTATCCTCCTTCTTTGCAGGTATTGCGGGCGTGCTTTACAGCTTTAGTAACAACAACGTACAGAGCACGAACTTCAGCTATAACTACTCTATCGAGATCCTGGTTATGGTAGTGCTCGGCGGTATGGGTTCTATCAACGGCTCTATCATTGCCGCAACCCTTATCACCTTCCTCGACATCAAGCTCCAGACCATCCTTACGGGTAATCTGGCGGTGCTTCAGGACTTCATCTACGCTATAATTCTTATCCTCATCGTTATTTACAATAACGCTCCCGGACTTAAGAATTTCCGCGAAAAGTACAACGTTCAGAACCTTATTGCCAAGATCGCCAATAGCGTACACAATCCTTCAAAGGACCGTGACGACGAGGCTAAGTGGCACCGAGTTCCCACCAAGATCGAGATCGACGAGGTTCTTTCCACCAAGATCCAGCGTGATCCCACCACCTCTATCAAGCCTGATAAAGGAGGTAACGACTGATGTCCAAGACTATTCTTAAAATAGAAAACTTAGGTATAACCTTCGGCGGTCTTAAGGCTGTTCAGAATCTCAATCTTGAGGTCAAGGAAAGACAGCTCTACGGTCTTGTAGGACCTAACGGCGCAGGTAAGACCACGGTGTTCAATATGCTGACAGGCGTTTACAAGCCTACCGAGGGACAGTTCTTCCTTGACGGCAAGAACCTCACGGGCAAGAGCCAGCAGTATATCAATCACAGAGGTATCGCAAGAACCTTCCAGAACATCAGACTCTTCAACAATATGTCTGTTATCCGTAACGTTCTTGTAGGTCTTCACAATCAGCCCGAGTACAAGTGCGGCTTCTTTACCAGCGTGTTCCGCCTCCCCCGTCATTTCAAGGTGGAGAAGGCAATGCGTGAGAGAGCTAAGGAGATACTTCGTATCGTAGGTCTTGAGGATGAGAGAAATAACCTCTCCTGTAACCTCCCCTACGGTAAACAGCGTAAGCTGGAGATCGCCCGTGCACTTGCTACCAATCCCAAGCTCCTTCTCTTGGACGAGCCTGCGGCAGGTATGAACCCTCAGGAAACAGCGGACCTTATGACTATTGTAAGACGTATCCGTGACGAGTATAATATGACTATACTTCTTATCGAGCACGATATGAAGTTTGTATCCGGTCTTTGCGACGAGGTAACCGTACTTAACTTCGGTACCGTTCTTGCACAGGGCGAAACAAAGACTGCTCTTAACGACCCCGAGGTTGTTAAGGCGTATATAGGAGGTTAACGTATGGCATTGTTAGAAGTAAAGGATCTTGAGGTCAACTACGGTGTTATACGTGCCCTCAAGGGAATCAATTTCCACGTAAACAAGGGTGAGATAGTTACTCTTATCGGTGCCAACGGCGCAGGTAAGACCACTACCATGCAGTCTATTATCGGTCTTATTCCCATCAAGAGCGGTCACGTTGTATACAACGGCCAGGACATCACAAAGACACCTTGCCACAAGCTTGTTAAGTTAGGTATGTCCCAGGTTCCCGAGGGAAGAAGAATATTCCAGGAGCTGACCGTATACGAAAACCTTATGATGGGCGCATATTCCATCAAGAAGAACGCCTCCTTCAAGAATGACATCGAGATGGTATATAAGCGCTTCCCCAGACTTAAGGAGCGTAAGAATCAGATCGCATCCACCCTTTCCGGCGGTGAACAGCAGATGCTGGCTATGGGCCGTGCTCTTATGTCCCACCCCGACATTCTCCTTCTTGACGAGCCCTCTATGGGTCTGTCTCCCCTGCTTGTTACGGAGATATTCGACATCATTCAGGAGATCAACAAGGAGGGAACCACAGTTCTCCTCGTTGAGCAGAACGCAAAGAAGGCTCTGTCTATTGCCGACCGTGCCTACGTTCTCGAAACAGGCTCCATCGTCCTCGAGGGCGACGCCAAAGAGATGATGAACAATGACGATATTAAAAAGGCTTACTTAGGTGAGTGAAAAATGTCCGCTTCGGCGGACATTTTTTGATTGACACTTTTTATACGTTGTGGTAAAATTTACAATAGTAAATAATTTTGGAGGGTCATATGAAAAAGCGTATCATTTCGTTAATATTGACACTTGCTATCATAATACCGAGCTTTTCCGGACTCTGCTTTGACGTATTTGCCGAAGCGGTTAAGGGAAGTGTATCGGTAGATGCACCGAGAGCATCTGTTACCGATTCCAGCGGATTATGGGAGTACAGCGTGCTCAACGGCAACTTCTGTACTATAACTGCGTATAAAGGAAATGAGCCCGAGGTGGTCGTGCCCTTTGATATCGATACCTATATAGTTCAGCAAATCTCAAATAATGCTTTTAAGGGTAATACTTGCCTTGAGAAGGTAACGCTGCCTTATACCCTGCAGTCTATGGGTACGGGTGTGTTTTACGGTTGTACTGCTCTTAATACGGTTGTATTTGACGGTCAGTTGACCCATATCAGCGACGAGACCTTCTATGGCTGTACCTCTCTTGAGAGTATAGTTATCCCTGAGGGTGTTACTTACATAGGTCGTTATGCCTTTGCAGAGTGCTGTGCGCTTAAGGATATAACTTTACCTACAACTCTTATAGAACTCTGCAGATCCGCTTTTGCCAACTGCGTATCTCTTGCTGAGATAGAGTTGAATGACGGCCTTGAGATCATCGGCTCATATACCTTTGACGGATGTACCTCTCTTGACTCAATAGAGCTTCCCGAGGGACTGCGCGAAATGTACGGATTTGTGTTTAACAGAACTCCCATCACCGAGATAACCGTACCCTCCACAGTAACAAGGCTTTCAAGCGATGATACTTATGAGTCTAACAGATACTCCGCTTTTGCAGGAGCAGCTGAGCTCAGACGTGTCATCTTTGCCGAGGGTCTTGAGAGCGTTCCCGCAAGGTCGCTTAAGAACTGTACTCAGATAACTGAGGTCGTATTCCCCTCCACACTTAAGAGTATAGAGGGTATGGCGTTTATAGGCTGTACAGGTCTTACAGAGGTCAACTTTCCCGAGGGACTTGAAAGACTGGCAGAGGAATGTTTCAAGGGCTGCAGCTCCATTGAGACGCTTGCACTTCCCGGCACTCTCAGTAACATTGAGGCAAACGTATTCAGAGACTGCACCTCTCTTACAAGCGTTACTGCAAACGAGGGAATGACCTTTATGGGCTCGTATATGTTCTGGGGATGTACCGCACTCAGTGAGGTATCTCTTCCTTCTACTCTTACCAGACTTAACGGATATGCCTTTTACGGTTGCAGTGCTCTTGAAAGCATAGAGCTTCACGAGGGTATGACCGAGCTGTATCAGGAGGTATTTTCGGGAACGTCTATAACCGAGATCACGGTACCTTCCACAGTAACAAGACTTTCAAGCGACAACACCTATGAGTCTAATAGGATCTCCTCCTTCTACGGAGCAACAAAGCTTAAGAAGATAATATTTGCCGAGGGTCTTGAGACGATACCTGTCAGAGCACTCAAGGACTGCTCACAGGTGACCGAGGTGGTATTACCCTCAACGCTTAAGGCTATAGACGCTATGTCATTCCATAAGTGTACCGGTCTTACAGAGATCAAGTTCTACGAGGGAATTACTACCGTTGGCGGTGAGGCGTTCAGATATTGCAGTAAGCTCAGAAGCATTGAGCTTCCCGATACCGTAAAGACGGTGGGTGAATATGCCTTTGCAGACTGTACCGGACTCAGAAAGGCAGTTCTTTCCGACGCTATGAGCGGACTTTCTTCCTATATCTTCAATAACTGTACAGGTTTGACAAGTGTAGAGCTTCCCAAAGATCTTAACTATATAAATCCCCTTGCGTTCGGCAACTGTACTGCACTTAAGCGTATAGATCTGCCCGATGGGCTTGTAAGCATATACGGTAATGCCTTTAACGGAAGCGGTATACGAAACGTAACAATACCTTCAACAGTAACCCGACTCTCAAGCGACAGTAACTATGAGTCTAACAGAGTTTCAGCCTTTAACGGTGCAAGTAAGCTGACGACTGTTATCTTTGAAGACGGAATTACAGTTATCCCTGCACGTTCTCTTAAGGACTGTACGAGTGTTATAGAGGTAATACTTCCCGACAGTGTTACCGAGATCGGCCAACTTGCCTTCTCTAACTGCAAAGCAATGGTAGAGATATGGATACCCGAGACTGTTACGTCGATAGCTTCAAATTCCTTCGAGGGTTGCAGTGCCCTTACCATCCACGGTGTTGAAGGGTCATATGCCCAGCAGTACGCCAACACCTATGGCATACCCTTCTCCACATTGCCCATACTCTATACCTCTGTCAACGGATGTGTGGTTGACGAAGAAGACGTTGCGCTTGAAAACGTACGTATATCTCTCTACGATTTTGAGAGAAATATGCTTAAGGTGGCAGAGACCGTAACCGACTCTGAGGGAGGCTGGAGCTTTGATGCCGCAAGAGTAGGAAACAGATATACCGTATCCTATGACCTTGAGGGATACAAAATAACAGATGATACGTTTATTAAGATAACGGAAGACGGAGTGGACTTCGGAGCAGTTAAAGCAGAGAAGAACGCAGAAGCAGACTCCTCTCCTGCTGAGGACTTCACTTACACCGCACTTAACGGCACCTTCTGTGCAATTACCAAGTATACAGGAAGTGACACCGTTGTATATATCCCCTCCGAGATAGACGGATATATAGTAAGTCAGATAAACGTTGATGCCTTCAGAGGCAATACCGTAATAGAGAAGGTCATCTTCCCCGAGACAATAATATCTATGGGTAATAACGTATTCTACGGCTGTACAGCCCTTAACTACGTGGGACTCAACGACGGATTGGAGAAGATAGCAGACTATACCTTCGTTGGCTGTAGCTCTCTTGAATATATACATATTCCTCTCAGCGTAACCGCTATAGGCAGCCATGCCTTTGAAAATTGTACCGCCCTTAAGGAGATAGCCCTGACTCCCGTAGTCGATACTATAGGAAGCTATGCCTTCCTTAACTGTACCGCACTCAGTAAGGCGGAACTTTTCGAGGGACTTCTGGTAATTGGCGGTTATGCATTCAGCAACTGTACGTCTCTTTATGAAATAACCCTTCCTGAGGGGCTTTTAGAGATGAATAACCATGTATTCAGCGGTACCCCTATTATCGAGATAACCGTACCCTCCACAGTAACAAGGCTTTCAAACGATAATAATTATGAGTCCAACAGACACTCTGCCTTTGCGGGAGCAGATGATCTTAGAAAGATCATCTTTGCCGAGGGACTTGAAACAATACCTACAAGATCTCTTAAAAACTGTACTCAGGTGACCGAGGTCGTATTTCCCTCCACACTTAAGAATATCAATTCCATTGCCTTTATAGGTTGCACCGGTCTTACCGAACTCAACTTCCCCGAGGGACTTGAGAAGTTAGGTGAGGAGAGCTTCAAGGACTGTAAGAATATCGGTGCCCTTACTCTCCCCGGTACGCTTAAGACCCTTGAATCCTATATATTCAGAGGCTGTACCTCGCTTACAGATGTTGTATTTAATGAAGGCATGACCTTCGTCGGATCATATATGTTCTATGAGTGTACTGCTCTTTGCAACGTATCTCTGCCTTCAACGTTACAGCGTATCAACGGTTATGCCTTCTATAACTGCACCTCACTTTGTGAGATAGAGCTTCCCGAAGGCATGACAGAGATGTACGGATGCGTATTTCAGGGAACTTCTATTGAAGAGGTCGTTATTCCCTCCACAATAACCCGACTTTCAAACGACAATAACTACGAATCCAACAGATATTCTTCCTTCTACGGCGCGAATAAACTCACCAGGGTCGTATTCTCTGAGGGAATAGAAACCGTCCCCGTAAGAGCACTTAAGGATTGTTCACAGGTAAAGGAGGTAGTATTACCTTCTACCCTCAAGACCATAGAAACACTTGCTTTTAAGAGTTGTACGGGCTTGACCGATATAAGCTTTCCCGAAGGATTAACAACAATAAACGACGAGACCTTCAGATATTGCAGCAAGCTCAGAAGCATTGAGCTTCCCGATACCGTAAAGTCGGTGGGTGAATATGCCTTTGCGGATTGCACGGGATTGAGAAAAGCACTTCTTTCCGATGGAATGACAGGACTTTCTTCCTATACCTTCAACAACTGTACGGGTCTGATAAGCGTAGTACTTCCCGAAAATCTTAATTATATAAATCCCCTTGCTTTCGGTAACTGTACCGCACTTAAGCGTGTAGATCTTCCCAAGGGTCTTGTGAGCATATACGGTAACGCATTTAACGGAAGCGGCATACGAAACGTAACAATACCTTCAACCGTAACCCGACTCTCAAGCGACAGCACCTATGAGTCTAACAGAGTTTCAGCCTTTAACGGTGCAAGTAAACTGACGACTGTTATCTTTGAAGACGGAATTACAGCTATCCCTGCACGTTCTCTTAAGGACTGTACGAGTGTTATAGAGGTTATACTTCCCGACAGCGTGACAAGTATAGGTACTTATGCTTTCCGTAAGTGCAGTGCTATGGTAGAGATATGGATACCCGAGACGGTTACTTCCGTAGACACCACAGCCTTTGAGGGATGCAGTGTGTTGACTATACACGGTGTTGAGGGTTCTTATGCTCAAGAGTTTGCTTTAGCTCATAATATACCCTTCTCCACAGAGCCGATAATATATACTGATATCAAGGGTTGTATAATAGACGAAACGGATACTCCCCTTGAGAACGTACGTATCTCTATATACGACTTTGAGAGAAATATGCTCAAGGTGGCAGAGACTGTAACCGACTCTGAGGGTAAATGGAACTTCGGTGCTGCAAGAGTAGGAAACAGATATACGATATCCTACGACCTTGACGGCTACAATATAGCAGACGACATCGCAAAGCTGATAGTTGAAGATGGAGTAGACTTTGGTGTAAAGACTGCATATAACAAGGCAGTTAAAGAACCTGCACCCGAAGAGTATTTCACTTATTCCGCACTTAACGGAACCTTCTGCTCCGTTACAGGCTATACGGGAGATGATACTACGGTTATCATCCCTGCTGAGATAAACGGTTATATCGTACAGCAAATAGCAGATTCTGCATTCAAGAATAATACCGCCATCCAAAAGGTAGTATTGCCGGAAACCGTTACCACTATGGGCGACAACGCGTTTTACGGCTGTACTTCACTTGTCTATGCAGGACTTAACGACGGACTTGAATATATCCCCCAGTATGCCTTCTACGGATGTACCTCTCTTGAGGAGATAGCACTGCCCCTTAGTGTAAGATATCTCAGCAGCTATGCTTTTGCAAATTGCAGCAGTCTTAAGAAGGTAGATATGACCCCTGCTATGTATATGATAAACAGTTACGCATTTAATAACTGTGTATCTCTGGCAGAGATAGAACTCTACGAAGGACTTACCACTATCGGCTCCTTTGCTTTTAGTGGTTGTACGTCTCTTGAAAACATCGACCTTCCCAAAGGACTTATCGAGATGTACGGCAGAGTATTCAGCGGTACACCTATAACTGAAATCACCGTACCTTCTACAGTAACCAGGCTTTCAAACGATAATAATTATGAGTCCAACAAATACTCCACCTTCTACGGAGCAGCCTCTCTTAAAAAGGTTATCTTTGAAGAAGGCATGGAGACTATCCCCGCAAGATCACTTAAGGACTGTTCGCAAGTAACGGAAACAGTATTACCCTCTACACTCAAGAACATAGAGGCAATGGCATTTATCCGTTGTACAGGTCTTACAGAGATCAACTTCCCCGAGGGACTTGAGAAGTTAGGTGAGGAGAGCTTCAAGGACTGTAAGAATATCGGTGCCCTTACTCTCCCCGGTACGCTTAAGACCCTTGAATCTTATATATTCAGAGGCTGTACCTCGCTTACAGACGTTGTATTTAATGAAGGCATAACCTTTGTCGGAGCATATATGTTCTATGAATGTACTGCTCTTTGCCACGTATCTCTGCCTTCAACGTTACAGCGTATCAACGGCTACGCCTTCTATAACTGCACCTCACTTTGTGAAATAGAGCTTCCCGAGGGTATGAGCGAGATGTACGGATGCGTATTTCAGGGAACTTCTATTGAAGAGGTCGTTATTCCCTCCACAATAACCCGACTTTCAAACGACAATAACTACGAATCCAACAGATAT
>JAZRQH010000033.1:0-8615 GCA_045649645.1 Eubacteriales bacterium | reverse complement strand
GTTTACCCTTGAGGGTCTTTGTGCTCTCGGCTTTGACAAGACACAGATCTACACCACTCTTGAGCTTCGCATGAAGTGCGGTGTAGGTAAGTGCGGCAGATGTAACGTTGGTTCTAAGTACGTTTGCAAGGACGGTCCCGTTTTCCGTTGCGACGAGCTGGATGAACTGCCCAGTGAATATTAAGGAGTGATAATATGGAAAATATGGTAAATATATTTCTCTTCGGTAAGAAGTACTCTGTTCCGGAGAATCTGACAATTATGACCGCAATGGAATATGCGGGCTATCAGCTGGTACGCGGTTGCGGTTGCCGTAACGGCTTCTGCGGCGCTTGCGCTACCATCTACCGTATCAAGGGTGACAAGGAATTAAAGGCTTGCCTCGCTTGCCAGACCAAGGTTGAGAACAATATGTATATTGCTACTCTTCCCTTCTTCCCCCTTGTTAAGGAAGTTTACGACATGAACACCATCAAGCCCTCTGAGGCAGTTATGATGCAGCTCTACCCCGAGATCTATGCTTGCGTAGGCTGTAACGCTTGTACCAAGGCTTGTACCCAGGAGCTTAACGTTATGCAGTACATTGCATACGCTCAGCGCGGTGACTTTGAGGCTTGTGCTGAAGAGTCCTTTGACTGCGTAATGTGCGGTGTTTGCTCCTCCCGTTGTCCCGCAGGTATCTCCCATCCCCAGGTTGCAATGCTTGCTCGCCGTATCAACGGTAAGTATCTTGCTCCCGGATGCGGTCACCTTGAGGACAGAGTTCGCGAAATCAAGGACGGCGAGTTCAACGATCTCATCGAGGCTCTTATGCAGAAGCCCGTTGAGGAGCTCAAGGAACTCTACAACACCCGTGAGATAGAAAAGTAAGGAGGTAAGGATTAATGTACGCAGAAAGCTTTCAGAAATCTCTTAAGCTCGTAGAAGAAGCTAGAGAAAAGAATATTGCTCTTGTGCCTGTTCGTATGACAGCAGAGCAGAAGGAGACCCTCCTTGCAACATTCCACCCCGACTACAAGGCTGACGAGTTCGTAACTCTTACCGTTGGTCCTAACAAGGGTGACAAGGTTCCCACCGAGCTCGGTGAGATCCTTCAGGCACACAGCCGTATCACAGCAGATTCCGTAGACCTTACTGCTCCCGACTACGACGTTGACGTTCTCGTTATCGGTGGCGGCGGTGCAGGTACCTCTGCAGCAGTTGAGGCTCACGAAGCAGGTGCTAACGTAATGATCGTTACCAAGCTCCGTATGGGTGATGCTAACACCATGATGGCTGAGGGTGGTATCCAGGCTGCAGATAAGCCCAACGACTCCCCTGCTATCCACTTTGTAGACGCATTCGGCGGCGGCCACTTCGCTGCTAAACGTGACCTCCTTGCTAAGCTCGTATGCGATGCCCCCGAGGCTATTCACTGGCTCTCCGAGCTCGGCGTTGAGTTTGACAAGACCGAGGACGGTACCATGGTTACCACCCACGGCGGCGGTACATCCAGAAAGCGTATGCACGCAGCTAAGGACTACTCCGGTGCTGAGATCATGAGAACTCTCCGTGACGAGGTTCTTAACAGACAGATCCCCGTTGTTGACTTTACCGCAGCTATCGAGCTTATCCTTGACGACAAGGGTAACGCTGCAGGTGCTGTACTTATGAACATGGAGACCAATGAGCTCATGGTTGCTAAGGCTAAGACCGTTGTTATCGCAACAGGCGGTGCAGGCCGTATGCACTATCAGGGCTTCCCTACCTCCAACCACTACGGTGCTACTGCTGACGGTCTTGTACTCGGCTACAGAGCAGGCGCTAAGCTTCTCTATGCTGAGACCCTCCAGTACCATCCCACAGGTACCGCATTCCCCGAGCAGATCTTCGGTGCGCTTGTTACCGAGAAGGTTCGTTCTCTCGGTGCTAAGCTCGTAAACGTAAACGGCGAAGTATTCATGCATCCCCTTGAAACCCGTGACGTAACTGCTGCTTCCATCATCCGTGAGTGCTCTGAGCGCGGTAACGGTGTTGAGACAGGTAATGGTCTCGGTGTATGGCTTGACACTCCCATGATCGAGAAGATCGGTGGCGAGGGCACCATCGAGAAGCGTATCCCCGCTATGATGCGTATGTTCGGTAAGTACGGTATCGATATCCGCCGTGAGCCTATCCTTGTATACCCCACACTCCACTACCAGAACGGCGGTCTTGACATCAACGTTAACGGTATGACCACCAACATCGAGAACCTCTTTGTTGCAGGTGAGGCTGTTGGCGGTATCCACGGTAAGAACAGACTTATGGGTAACTCCCTCCTTGACATCATCGTATTCGGACGTAACGCTGGTATAAATGCTGCAGCTGCTGCAAAGAATACTGAGGTAGGTACACTTACCCTCGACCATATCGCAAAGTTCGAAGGCGAGCTTACAGATGCAGGCATCACAACCGAGACCGTATCTCCCAAGCTTCTTCCCGACTATGCACGTAAGGTAAACGCATAATTAAAGGAGAATAGTAGACAATGAATTTATTCGGCGGTGTTATTCCCGTAACAGGGGTATCATTCTTCCTTTTCTGCATATTTGCAGTGCTTTTTGCAGGCTATGCAATCGGCCGTATCACCATCAAGGGCGTATCTCTTGGTGATGCAGGCGTATTTATAATCGCTCTTCTCTTCGGCGCACTCTTCTGCGCCGAGGGTGGCAGCATCATTCCCGAAGCGGAGATGGCAAACTGGGGTCACTGGCTTGACCTCACCGAGACTCTCGGTCTTATCCTCTTCGTAACAAGCGTAGGCTTTATCGCAGGTCCTAAGTTCTTCGCTAACATGAAGAAGAACTTTAAGAGCTACGTGCTCCTCGGTCTTGTTATCATCATCGCAGGCGGTCTTGCAGCTGCAGGCTGTATCTTCCTTGGCGACAAGGTATTCGGCTACGGTGCAGAGACCATCACAGACCGTGACGGCTTTGTAGCAATGATCGTAGGTCTGCTTTCCGGCTCTCTTACATCTACCCCCGCATTCAGTGCGGCAAAGGCAACCGTTGCTCCCGAGCTCCAGGGTCTTGTATCCGTTGGTCACGGTATCGCATACATCTTCGGTGTTATCGGTGTAGTTCTCTTTGTTCAGCTCGTTCCCAAGCTTGCTAAGGCTAACATGGACGAGGAGAGAGCTAAGATCGCTATCCCCGCAAAGGAAGACGTTAAGGCTAAGGCTATTAAGCTCTTCCACATGGACCATATGGGTATCTGCGTATTCTCTCTTGCAGCTATCCTCGGTACATTTATCGGTAAGATCAAAATCCCGCTTTCCAACGCTGGTCTTGAGGGAACATGCTTCTCTCTTACCACCACAGGCGGGTGTCTCTTAGTTGCTCTTATCATCGGTCACTTCGGCAGAGTAGGCAAGATAAGCCTTATGCCTGCAGAGACAACACTTAAGCTCTTCCGTGAGCTTGGTCTTGTACTCTTCCTTGCAGGTGCAGGTATCCCCGGCGGTCAGGAGTTCGTTGCTAACTTCAACGCAATGTACTTCGTATACGGTATCATCATGACTATCGTTCCCATGATCATCGGCTTCCTCTTTGCAAAGTACGTTCTCAAGCTGAGCCTTCTCAACAACCTTGGCTCTCTTACAGGCGGTATGACCTCTACTCCCGCGCTCGGTACCCTTATCGGTACTGCAGGCACAGAGGATGTTGCAGCAGCTTATGCAGCAACATATCCTATCGCTCTTATAGCGGTGGTGCTTGTTTCTCAGTTCTTAATCATACTGTTTTAAATGCTTTAAAACGACCTGCTCAGCAGGTCGTTTTTTCTTGACTTTAATGCTTAAATGTGGTATACTTAATCTGTATAATTATGTACAGAAAGGTCATATCTACTATGCAGAAAATCAAAGCGGAAAATCCGCTGAAAAAGCATCTTTATCATACGGTGCTGACGCTGTTTATACTGCAACCTCTGCTTGACGTTCTGTCATATCTCACCGACAAGCTGGGCATATCTAATATATATACCCTAGTGCTGAGAAGCCTTGTAATGCTCGCGGTGCTTGTGACGGCATTTTTGATAACAGACAAAAAGAAGATATATATAACAGCTTATTCTCTGTTTCTGGTATACACCCTCTGCCATATAGCAGTCTGTATGCACAGCGGCTATGACGATCCGATATCGGATATAGCTAACCTTGTAAGGATATTCCAGATGCCGCTGTTTACCCTCTGCTTTATCACCTTTATCAAGGCTGACAAAAGCGTTTACGACGCTATCAGAAAAGGCTTTGTTATCTGCCTTGTTATCATAGCGGCTGTAGAGATAATAAGCGTAGTTACAAACACAAACCCCTATACCTACGAGAATAAGTCTATCGGTATCATAGGTTGGTTCTATGACTCTAGCGCTCAGAGTGCCGTGCTCTCCACTATCGTTCCCGTATTTGCGGCATGGACCCTACAAAAGCACAGAGATAACCTTCCCGTACTTTTGCTGACTCTGTTCTTTTCGGCATTTATTCTCTTTATGTATGCAACAAGGCTTGCATATCTCAGCCTTATAATGACTCTTGCGGGACTTGTGATAACACTTATTATAAAGGACCGTAAGGCGTGGAAGGCGATAGTATCATTATCCCTTATATGTGTCATCTTCATCTCTCTTATTCCCTTCTCGCCTATGGAGAGAAATCAAAGCATGGTGGGGGACAACGCTGTAAAGAAGCAGGCTCACATCGACAGCCTTGTTACGGGTGAAGAGACCGAGGACCTGAGAGAAGCCTATGAATACTATATGGGCGGACTCGTTGGACGCTTTGGCCTGGAAGCTGTTGCCGAGGAATATAACTACAGCACCAAGGCATCCGACATATGCGACGTCAGACGTATGAAGAACACCTACTGCTCTATGCTTATGGATGAGCAAGGTTTAGGGGCAATGCTCTTTGGCATGGAGCTTGGTGATATGACCCACGAGGGTTGGATACACGACGTTGAAAACGATTTTCACGGTATCTTTTATCTTACAGGCGGCGTGGGACTTATAATGCTGGCTCTCCTGCTTGTCTACTTCGTCTTCATCGTGGCAAAGGCCCTGATAACAGATTTCAAAAACATATTCAATATAGAGACTGCCGGCTTTGGAATAGCGTTCCTTGCAAATATGCTCCACGCATACGCCACCTGCGGGGTACTGCGCCGTCCCGGCTCGTCCTTCTATCTCTCGGCAATTTTCGCCGTTATATACTTTTTCACAATAATAAGGAAAGGACATTCATATGACAATCAAAAATAAGCTCAGCGAAAAAGCTCATATTTTTACAGCCTTACTTATGATAATCCAGCCTATTATGGATATCATATCCTTCTGGTTTGAACGCTTTGGGCTGTCAGGCAATATCACCCTTGCGCTTCGTCTCGGTGTCCTTGGCTTTTCCCTTTTATTTGCATTCGTAATAACCGACCGTAAATGGATATACTGGTCTGCCTGTGCGGTGGTAGTACTCCTCTACGCAGGACACGTGTTTGCCATATGGCAGGCAGGTATACAGAGCATCGTAACCGACTTTGCAAACTACGTCCGCGTGGTGCAGATGCCCCTGTCCGCAATAATTCTTATCACCTGTATGAGAAAGAACAAACGCGGATTTGAGGGTATGCAGTGGGGTATGACCGTCTCCCTGTGGATAATCCTTGCGGTTATGATAATCAGCGTACTTACCGACACAGACCCCGGTATGTACCGCAACGGAACAAACTTCTATAACACAGGCGTGCTTGGCTGGTTCAACAATACCAACTCCCAGAGCTCCAACCTGTCGGTGCTTCTGCCCGTATCTGCCGTAACTCTTCTCAACGCAAAGAAGCGCAGACCCCTTGCACTCATCGTGACCCTTGTGCTTGGCTTACTTGCGATGTTCTTTGCCTGCACAAGACTGGCTTATCTGGCTATCGTTGCGGTAACGGTCGGTATCGGTGTTATGATACTGATAGTCAAGCGTACCGATTGGAAGTACAGCCTTGTGTTCTTGGCGCTTGCTATCGTTTTTGTTGCTCTCGTTCCCGTTTCTCCCATGACCGCTCACCTCAACATCTACGAGGATGCTCAGAGCGACCGTCAGGATGATCTGGCAAAAAAGATTGCCGATATGGAAGAGGTACATGAGCTTCTCAATAAGAAAAACGAAGCCCAGGCAAATGAGTCTGACAGCCCTGACGATTCCCCTGAGGATGACGATGATACCGGGCTTACCCCCGAGGAATTAAGAGAGCTTGTAAGACAGCTTTCCCCCGTATATAAGTACTATATCAGCGACTTTGTGCAGATATTCGGTCTTAGCGAGACCATGGAGATGTATAACTACACAACCGACGTGAAGACCCTGTCGGCTCTGCGTGCAAAGAAGATAATGTTCGCCGAGCAGACTCTTAACAGTCTCCCTGAGTCCGCCAGACTCTTCGGTATCGAGTACAGCCGCTTTACCGTAAGCGAGAGCAGATACGGTTTTCCCCTTCTTAACTCTACCGGAGATAAGGAGGTCGTTGAGATCTACGACGTAGAAAACGACTTCCACGGAATCTACTATCTCTACGGCTGGGCAGGTCTGGCGCTCTATATAGCCTTCATACTCTATTTTGTATGGCTGGTTATATGGGCGGTATTCAAGGACATCAAGAAATACTTTACCCTTGAGGCAACGGCGTTTGGTATTGCGCTTATAGTATGCCTTGCCCACGCTTATAACACCGCAGGAGTTCTGCGCCGTCCCAATGCGTCTATATTCCTCTCCGCTACCCTTGCGGGTATCTACTACCTCGTAAAGGTAAAGGAATACGACGAAAACAAAAACGAAAGAAAGATACCCAAGATAACCGATATTTTCGGAGGTAAGAAATGCTTATAAGTGTTATCATACCCGTATATAACGTAAAGGAATATATCGAAAAGTGCGTTGAATCGGTGATAGATCCCAACTTTGACGACTATGAGATAATCCTTGTAGACGACGGCTCTACAGACGGTGCAAGCCCTGAGCTCTGCGACAAGATAGCCGCCGAGCATCCCGAGCTTATACGTGTGATCCATCAGGAGAACAGAGGCCTTGGCGGCGCACGTAACACAGGTATCCGTGAGGCTAAGGGAGAATACCTCTTCTTCCCCGACAGCGATGACACCGTTGTTCCCGGAACTGTTTCTATCCTTGCAAGAAAGATAAAAGAAACAGGTGCCGATATCGTTGCATACAACATTATGACCGATGACGGCAACGGCAACAGAGCTCCAGTTGTATCCAACTATATTGAGAGTGACGTACCCTTTAAGCTCTCCGAAAAGCCCGAATATCTGCTTTCACTTCCCAACGCCTGGGGCAGAGTGTGGCGCAAGACCCTCTTTACCGATAATAATATCGAATATCCTAACAAGGTATGGTATGAGGATATACGCACCTCTACCAAGCTCTTTGCAAAGGCGGAGTCTATCGTAACCATTCCCGACAGACTGTATATATACCTTCAGAGACAGGGTTCTATCATGCGTTCATCAAATCTTGAAAGAAACCGCGAGATAATAGATGCCTTTGAGGATATCGTAGCTTGGTTCAAGGCTGAAGGTCTCTTTGAACAGTACCGCGACGTACTCTGTCAGCTTGCTATAGACAACGTCTACGTTGCAGCTTCTGTACGAGTTCTTCGCGAGGACACAAAGCATCCATTGCTCCGCGAATTTGCAGAATATATGGAAAAGACCTTCCCCGGATACGAGAAGAGCGAGTATATCGCAAAGCTCCCCGGAATGAAGAAGCTTGCATACAAGCTTGTCCGCGCAAAGCAGTATAAGCTGTTGGCACTCTTATTTAAGATTAAAGGTTAATTATGGCAAAATTAAGTTTAACAAGCAGTAAGAAAACTCTGCTTATCAATACTATAATGCTGTATATAATGCAGTTCTCTACAACGCTTCTGGGACTTATAGTAATTCCCATACAGACAAACGTTCTGGGTGCTGATTATTACGGCACATACATAGAAGCGTCTGTTGCTATCGTTCTCTATTTCAGAATGGTTATCGACTTCGGTTTTCTCCAGTCGGCAACAGAAAAGATCTCCCGAAAGCGCGAGGACAAGAGCGAGATATCAAATATCCTCACATCAGTTGTTATAAGCAAGCTCTTCCTTATCACCGTATCCTTTGGAGTTCTGCTTCTGCTCATACAGCTTATCCCCGCTTGGCAGGGCAAGGCGACCATGCTCATCCTCTATTTCTTTGCAGAGGCTTGTGCATCCATGACCCCCGACTTTCTCTACAGAGGTCTCGAGAAGATGTCTGCCATCACTTACCGTACCGTAGCGATACGTGTGGTGTTTACCTTAGCGATATTCATCTTCTTCAAGGACACATCGGATGCTTGGATGGTTCCCGGCTTTACCCTTATCGGTAACGCCGTGGCCATGACGGTGGCATACCTCCACGTTAAGCTTAAGCTTGGAATCGGCTTTGCTGTGCCTAAGATTAAGCACGTTGTGACAGAGTTTACTCAGTCTATACAGTTCTTCTTCTCCCGCTTTGCGACCACAGCCTATACATCCCTTAACATCATCCTCCTTGATATAATCACCAAGGGCGGTCCTGCT
>JAZRQH010000032.1:0-8937 GCA_045649645.1 Eubacteriales bacterium | reverse complement strand
CGCCGATTATTACTATATCATACATAATTATTTCCTCGTTATATGTTTCGTGCATCTGTCTTTTGACAGATGCACGTTGTTAGTTTAAACCTTTGCGGTTTCTTCTATGAATTTCTTAACGTTGGAAAGATTTGTGATCTTCTCAAACTTTTCGTTATCTGCAATTACGAGTGTGGGAGCCTGCATGATAGCGAACTGCTTGGAAAGCTCTGCATTTTCTTCAGCATCAACTACCTCGTAGCTGATTCCTGCCTTATCGAGCATTGCCTTTGCAGCCTTGCAGTTGGGACAGGTCTTGGTTGTGAAGAGCATGATCTTAGCATCGTCTGCCATAGCGGTCTTTTCGGTGGTTACATTGGGGTTAACAGCAGCAGCGAACACGATCTTAGAGGGATCAATAGCATAAACCTTACGGTCCTTGAACTCCTTGGACTTACCGTCGTTCCAGTTCTGTACGGGACGGTAGTAGCCGGTGATACGGCTGTATACCTCGGTCTTTTCACCGCACTCGGGACAGGTGTAGACCTCGCCTGCGATGTAACCGTGATTGCGGCATACAGAGTATGTGGGAGACATGGTATAGTAAGGAAGCTTGTAGTTTTCTGCGATCTTACGAACAAGGTTAGCCGCCGACTTCCAGTCGGGAAGCTTCTCGCCTAAGAACGCATGGAATACAGTACCGGATGTGTAGAGAGTCTGGAGCTCGTCCTGTACGTCAAGCGCCTCAAAGATGTCCTCGGTGTAGCCAACGGGGAGATGAGAGGAGTTGGTGTAGTAGGGAGTATCGCCGGGCTCGGAAGCGTGCTTGATGTCGGGGAATCTCTTAAGGTCGTGCTTAGCAAGACGGTAAGAGGTGGACTCAGCGGGGGTAGCCTCAAGGTTGTAGAGGTCGCCGTATGCTTCCTGATAGTCGGAGAGTCTCTCACGCATGTGGTTGAGAACTTCCTTAGAGAATTCCTGAGTTTCCTTGGTGGTCATATCGCCGCCAAGCCACTTTGCGTTAAGACCAACCTCATTCATACCAACAAGACCGATGGTAGAGAAGTGGTTAGCAAATGTGCCGAGGTATCTCTTGGTGTAGGGGTAGAGACCTTCCTCAAGGAGCTTGGTGATGATGGTACGCTTGATCTTGAGAGAACGAGCGGAGATATCCATGATCTTGTCAAGTCTCTTGTAGAAGTCAGCCTTATCTACTGCCTGGTAAGCGATACGGGGCATATTGATGGTAACAACGCCAACCGAACCTGTAGACTCACCGGAACCGAAGAAGCCACCGGACTTCTTGCGGAGCTCACGAAGGTCAAGACGCAGACGGCAGCACATAGAACGAACGTCGCTGGGCTCCATGTCGGAGTTGATGTAGTTGGAGAAGTAGGGAGTACCGTACTTTGCGGTCATCTCGAAGAGGAGCTTGTTGTTCTCGGTCTCGGACCAGTCAAAGTCGGAGGTAATGGAATAGGTGGGGATAGGATACTGGAAGCCACGGCCGTTAGCGTCGCCCTCGATCATGGTCTCGATAAACGCCTTGTTTACCATATCCATTTCCTTCTTACAGTCCTTATACTTGAAGTCCATCTCCTTGCCGCCTACGATACAGTTAAGCTCTGCCATATCTGCAGGAACTGTCCAGTCGAGGGTGATGTTGGAGAAGGGAGCCTGTGTACCCCAACGGGAGGGAGTGTTTACACCGAAGATAAAGGACTCGATGCACTTCTTAACCTCTCTGTAGGAGAGATTGTCTGCCTTAACGAAGGGTGCAAGGTATGTATCAAAGGAGGAGAACGCCTGTGCGCCTGCCCACTCGTTCTGCATGATACCGAGGAAGTTTACCATCTGGTTGCAGAGGGTAGCGAGGTGGGATGCGGGAGCAGAGGTGATCTTGCCGGGAACGCCGCCCAGACCCTCCTGAATAAGCTGCTTAAGAGACCATCCTGCACAGTAACCGGTCAGCATGGACAGGTCGTGGATGTGGATGTCTGCGTTACGGTGAGCATTGGCGATCTCGTCGTCGTAGATCTCAGAGAGCCAGTAGTTAGCGGTGATAGCACCGGAGTTGGAGAGGATCAGACCACCTACAGAATATGTAACGGTGGAGTTCTCCTTAACACGCCAGTCGGTAACCTTAACGTAGCTGTCAACCAGATCCTTGTAGTCAAGGATGGTGGACTTCATGTTTCTTATCTTCTCTCTCTGCTTACGGTAGAGGATGTATGCCTTTGCAACATCGCCGTAGCCGGACTGTACAAGTACAGACTCTACAGAGTCCTGGATATCCTCAACTGCGATGGTGCCGTTGTTGATCTTGGGCTCAAAGTCGCTTGTTACGCGAAGCGCGAGGAAGTCGATAATGTCGGGGTGATACTGCTTGTTGGTAGCTTCAAAAGCCTTGGTGATAGCATCTGCGATCTTGGCAAGATTAAAATCTGTAAGCTTGCCGTCTCTTTTAATGACCTGATACATTGTCTTTCTCCTTTTCAAAATGATGATATATAATATTTTTATTTATTAACTAAATTGTAGATTTTTGACCGTTGTCAAAAATCCTCTTTCAATTACGAATTACGCATTACGCATTACGCATTCAAAAAACGCACTCTCTTGCGAGGGTGCGTTTATTATAGCACAAGATATTGGGGTTGTCAAGGGCAAAACACAATATATTGTGTTAATTATTTTTTATTCACCACAATATATTGTTAAATTCCTCTGATACTCACATTCGGCACAAAGCCTTTAATTATAAGGGCAAACTCTTCCAAAGTCTCCTTTTCGTAGCCCGTCATACCGTCGGAAATAAGGTCTCCCGAGTCGATAAAATTCTGCAAAAAATAGTTTTTTGCGCCGCGTATCCACTCTCCGATGTCATAAAAATCCGCCTTTTCGTGGAGCGGGGACACTACCGTGGTACGGAATTCATAGGGAATATGATCTTCAAGAAGGTATTTGACACTTTCCTCGATATTGCCGAGGAGATCCTTCGTTACACCTGCGGTGGAGAGATACTTTGCTCTGGAATTTTTGATATCCATGGCAACGTAATCTATAAGTCCCTTTGATACAAGAGCTTTCAGAGTATCGGGAGCGGTACCGTTTGTGTCTAACTTTACTGCGTAGCCAAGCTCCTTTATTTTGGTGATAAACTCCTCAAGATCGGAATGCAGGGTAGGCTCACCGCCTGTCACGCATACACCGTCCAGTAGTCCCTGTCTTTTTTTGAGAAAGGAGAAAAACTCATCAAGGGGTATCTCATCCACGCCGCCTCTCACAAGAGAAGCGTTGTGGCAGAAGGGGCATCTGAAGTTGCATCCTACAGTAAAGACCGTGCAAGCGGTCTTGCCGGGGAAGTCTAAGAGAGTCAGCTTTTGTAATCCGCCCAGCTTCATATAGTACCCTTTTCCTTAAGGATATCCTCAACTATCTTCGCGCACATACCAACGTACTCAGCGCAGGGACGCTTTTTGTAATAGGAGTCGGTACGGGGCTCGGGGTCTCCTCCGTGCTCGGGGTCGCCTAAAATGTCACGGCAGATTATAGAGCCGTTCTCTGCCTTAAATTTTTCGGTTGCCTCGCGGATAAAGGCGTAATGAGCCTTCTTTGATTCCATGTCCTTAGGGTCGTCGTAGCCGTAAAGCACGCCCAGCACCATACACATACCGGATACCGCGCCGCATACCTCTCTCAGTCTGGCAATACCGCCGCCGAAGGAGGAGGACAGCATGAGTGCAGCCTTTTCGTCAAGACCCATAACGTCGTTAAAGGCAAGGAACACAGACTGTGCACAGTTGTAGCCTTCCTTAAATAATTCTATTGCTTTTTCTTCGTATTTTGACATAATAATTCTCCTTGAATGTAGTATATATATTTTATATCTTTTTGTGGAAAAATGCAATATGTCGGTTGATTTTTACCCCGAAATATTGTAATATAATATTATTATAATATATTAGAACACCAAGGAGCTTTTATTATGGACGAAAACAAGACAATAAAGGGCGGAATAAGTGTTGAAACAGAGCATTTATTTCCTATTATAAAGAAGTGGCTTTATTCTGAGAAGGAAATTTTCCTTCGTGAGATAGTTTCCAACGCCTGCGATGCGGTTACCAAGCTTAAGAGACTTACCTCTTTAGGTGAGGTCCACGGAATTGATGACGACTACAAGATCACCGTTACCGCCGACAAGGAGGCAGGCACCCTTACCGTATCCGACAACGGTATCGGTATGACCGAGGACGAGGTGCAGAAGTATATCTGCCAGATAGCGTTGTCCGGTGCTATGGACTTTATACAGAAGTATGAGGAGGATAACAGTAGCGGCATTATCGGACACTTCGGTCTCGGCTTTTACTCCGCGTTTATGGTATCCGACGAGGTTGAGGTCATCACCAAGTCCTACACTGATGCTCCCGCTGTCAAGTGGGTAGGTAACGAAGCAGGCGAATACGAGATCACAACAAATTATGCTAAATCCGAGCGCGGTACCGATATCATCATGCATATCACCGAGGAAGAAGCGGAGTTCCTTACCCGCGGTAAGCTCACCGAGATCCTTGACAAGTACTGCTCCTTTATGCCTACCGAGATATATCTCAACTGTGATGATGATGCAGCCGACAAGGAAAACAAGCCTGTAAACGATACAACTCCCCTCTGGCAGAAGAATTCTGCCGACTGCACCGAGGCCGACTACGAGGATTTCTACAAAAAGGTATTCCACGAGTACCGCGATCCCCTTTTCCATATCCACATCAACGCAGACTATCCCCTTAACTTCAAGGGTATACTCTATTTCCCCAGACTTAACGAAAACTACGACAACATAGAGGGTCAGGTCAAGCTCTATTACAATCAGGTATTTGTATCCGATAACATCAAGGAAGTCCTGCCCGACTACCTTCTTATGCTCAAGGGTGTCATCGACTGCCCCGAGCTTCCCCTCAACGTTTCAAGAAGCTATATGCAGAACTCCCAGTATGTTAAGCGTATGGCCACCCATATATCAAAGAAGGTAGCGGACAAGGTCAACTCCCTCTTTAACACCGAGCGTGAACGCTTTGAGAAGATGTGGGCTGATATGAAGCTCTTCTGCGAGTTTGCCTGCATGCGCGATCAGAAGTTCTTTGATAAGGTCAACAACTCTATGCTCCTTGAGATTACCGACGGCAGCCACGTTACCGTTGACGAGTATCTTGAGGACGCCAAGGAAAAGCACGAAAACGTGGTCTACTACGCAAACGACCCCGTTGCCTCTGCCTTCTATATCAAGATGTATACTGATGCAGGCATGAAGGTTGCCATCCTTGACCGTCATATTGACACCCAGTATATCACTCTCGTTGAGAATGACAAGAATATCAAGTTCAAGCGCGTTGACTCTGATATAGACGACAGCTTCAAGGGTGACGGCGAGGTCATGGAGGACGAGGAGCTGGTTTCTGTTTTCAAGAAGTTCGGCGGCGAGACCCTTAACGTAAAGTTCGAGAGCTTAAAGAACACCGCAGTTCCTGCAGTTATGAATATATCCGAGGAGAGTAGACGTCTGCGTGACGTTATGCAGATGTACGGCGGAGCAATGCCCAACATTCCCGACGAATTTACACTTGTACTCAATCCCGAAAGCAAGATAATCAAGCATCTCCACGAGACCCACGACGAAGCTGTTGCAAAGCACGTTTATACCCTTGCTAAAGCCAGCCAGAGACGTCTTACAGCCGATGAGATGAGCGAGTTCTTGGCAGCAAGCTATGAGCTGCTTGAAAAGAGCCTTTAATGGAACTTGAAAGAATTATAGAGGTTACAAATACCAACCTCAAAAATCTTGAAGCAAAAAAATATTCCGTAGATACAAGACGGCACGCTCATATCCGAGAGCTTGGTCTGGCTTTAAGTGAATATCTTCCCATGGGCGACGAGGATTTTGAGGAATTCCGTCACCGTGGAGCGGATATCATAGATACCCTTAAGCTGAAGGCTGAGGAAAGCGTTATACTTTGCTGTGCAATAGCCCAAAGAGCATGGGATATAAAGGGGCGGATACCTTATCTTCCCGCCAAGCGCCGCTGTAGGTTAAGCTATGTCAAAAATCCCTTAAGCGATCTTGCATATGACAGCTTTTCTATGTTTTTTGACAGGGCGTCAGTGTCCTATGCTGAGGATTTCGCTTCCGCCTGCGAGGACGTTTACCATTCGCAAAGCGACTATGCGGTGCTTCCCGTTTATTCGGAAAAGAGCGGCAGACTGAAAAGCTTCTGCGACCTTGCGGATAAATATGAGCTAAAAAAGATACTTACCTGCCGTGTTTACTCTAACACCGACGATACCGAGACCGAGTTTGCTTTGTTTTCAAAGAACTGCGAGAGGGTAGCGGGAAACAGAAGAAGAGAGGTGTTCTTTGAGCTGTCCCTTCCCGACACCGACGTTCTTTCGGTCATGGAATACGTAAGGGTTTCGGAATGCGAGATCACATGGATAAATACCACCGACGAAAGAGCGGATATATGTCTCGAGATACCCGAAAACGAAATTACGGCATTGTATATCTATCTTATGCTCTGCCTGCCCGACCACGAAATTAAAGGAATATACTGAAAACAAGCAGGAGGCGTATGCCCCTGCTTGTTTTCAAATGCGGAATGCGGCCTGAGGCAAAGCCTCTTGGCACTCCCTCCGGTCGGAGTGCGGAATGCGGAATTAAGTAAGAAAACAGTTGCTTCGGCAACTGTTTTCTATATTTTGTGCAACCCCTTGACAAAGCCAGACTATTGTGATAGTATAGACTATAGAAGTAGTCTGTGAGGTGATAATATGAAAAATCTTTTTGACAGCGAATTAAAGGTGATGGAGCTGATATGGGATAAAGAGCCCGTGTCCGCAAAGGATATAAGCCTTATTGCGGCAGAGAATATCGGCTGGAACAAGAACACCACATATACCGTTATAAAAAAATTAGAGACAAAGGGGTTTATTAAGAGAGAGGAGCCGGGATTTATCTGCACCTCGGTTTATAAAAGAGAAGAGATACAGAGAAGTGAAGCAAATTCTCTTATAGACAAGCTTTTCGGAGGATCAAAAAAGGCTTTGTTCTCTGCGCTGATCGATGATGAAGAGCTAACTCCCGAGGAGATATCCGCTCTCAAGGAGCTTATTGACAAGAAATTATAATTATGGGTGATATATTTTACTGGGCAATCAATATGTCCCTTGTTGCATCTCTTACGGGTACGGTTCTCCTGCTGCTGCGATGTATAAAGAGGATACCGCGAAGGGTCATATGTATATTATGGGTGATCCCGTTTATAAGAATGGTAATTCCCATAGGAGCTTCAGGCAGGTACAGTCTTATGTCCTTTATCTCACACTTTACCACAAGGACCGTGACGGTAACAGAGCAGCCCCATACTACCATGACCAATTGTATAATGGCGGCAGAGGATTATTTCCCCATTACTTATAAGGTAAACATCCTTGAGGATGTAATGAATATAGGCTTTTACGTATGGGCGACGGTGGCTCTTGCATTGATAATAGCGCTTATATTGGTCTATTCCGCCACAATAAAGGAGCTTCGCGATGCACGGCATATCCGTGACAATATTTTTGCTTCGGATAAGGTTAACACTCCCGCCGTATACGGTATCATAAAGCCGAGGGTAATATTCCCCTCAACACAAACCGATAAATATGTTATTTTGCACGAACAGGCACATATAAAAAGGCAGGATAATCTTTGGCGTATTATAGCTATAACCGTAGCCTGTATTCATTGGTTCAATCCTCTTGTATGGCTGTTTTTGAAGCTCTATCTGAGGGACAGCGAGCTTGCCTGTGACGAGGCTGTTATAGCAAGATTGCCCCGAGTCGAACATAAGGAATACGCATTGACCCTTCTCGGATATACAGAGGCAAGAACGGTCTATGCCTCGACCTTCGGAGGGGCGAAAGTTAAGACACGTATTGCGCATATCCTTTCTTATAAAAAACTGTCGGTATTTTCGGCAACTGCATTTGTTGTGCTTGCCGTCTTTATTGCATATTTTTTGCTTACAAATTCAATTTAGGAGGAAGTTATGAAAAAGCTGAACAGATATTGGTTACTTGTACTTTTGGGTACACTTTTGGCATCTTCATACCCTATTTATATGGGCTTTAAGGTAATATATCATATGACTGTAAACGGCAGTGTCCCAAAGGAAAATTACCCGAAATACATAATTCCATATACACCCATTGTAATTGCACTTTTGTTTGCGGTAATATTTATGCCGATCATCATAAAGCTGGCAAAGAGGTTTGCCGTGCTTTGTGCAAGCGTTTGTTCGCTTGGAGTTTTCCTTATAGCCGAGCTGCTTTTTGAAAGCAAGGTCATTGTCACAGCCTCGGTACAGACCACTCTTGAAAACTGGCAGATGTTTATGTGTGCTGTTCAGCCGCAACAATATGAAACGCGCACCTGGACACCGGTGGATATACTGATGGGAGAATACAGTCCTTGGTTTAAACTGCATTTTTATCTGATATCAGCAGTTATTATTATTGCCGTGATAAACGTTATCTACGGATTTGCAACCGCCGATAAGAGTAAATACAGAGCTCTTATGCTACAGGCGGCGTCTGCTGTCGATCTCATCGGGCTCTCAATACTTGCCTGCTTCACCGCCTTTTTCAGAGACGGAGAGCTGACCGTATCCCCTTTATCGGCTATCCTTATGGCTATGTTTTTTATAAGCCTCGGTGCAACGGTAGGGATATTTACCGCTACCTTTCTTACAAAAAAGAAAAAAGCTGTATCCGTGCTTATCCCCTCACTTACCGCATCGGCAATAACGCTTATTATGTATATAGGAGAAATGTGTCTTTTAAGCGGTAATCTCTATATACTCGGAAAGGGATTTTTGTTTGAGCCGTTACCCTTCATTGTGTTGTCGGCTGCTGACATAC
>JAZRQH010000031.1:0-3810 GCA_045649645.1 Eubacteriales bacterium | reverse complement strand
ACGTATACTGCAAGGCGAGTGTCACCTACGTTGATGAGGTAGGGATTCTCGTAAGAACCGAGAGCGGGAGGAAGCTCTTCCCAGAGTGCAACGAGTGTGCAGTCCTCGGAAATAGCATAGTAGCCGGACTCAACGTCGCCTGCGGTAAGAGTGAAGTTATACTTTTCAAGGTACCAACCGGTGAACTCATAGCCTTCCATAGAAGCGGTAGGATATGCGCCGCCGAATATGTCCTTATAGTAGTCGCCGGTATTGATGCCGTAGCTGCTCTTGAAGCCCGCATCCATTACACCGCCGTCGGGATCAAAGGTAATTGTCCACTGTTTAACGGTGATATGTACGGTATAGTAGTTGTAGCTTTCGTCATCGTACTGTACACAGAAGGTGTAGGTATTAACGGGAAGGTCACCTATAGTGATATAGCCGTTCTCGTCGATGTCGGCAGCCTTGAAATACTTAGCGCCGGGAGCTCTCTTGATCTCTCCGACGGTGGTATACTCGCCGGGAGCATATCTGAGCACCTGTAGGTTGTCAAGATTACCGAACTTTACAAAATCGTCACCGTATGCAACGGTAGGAGTATTCTTCTTAACTTCGTACTTGTAGAATTCCTTGTAACCGTGGTTGTACTCAACTACGATAGTTACAAGACCCTCTTCGCGATACTGAATGGTATAGGGATCTCTATCCTTGATCTCAGTCTTGTTGGAGAAGTTACGGAAACCTTCGGTTGCCTTGATAGACTTAATAGAATCGTGGTCACCGTAAGCGGTTCTGATCATCTTGACATCGGGAATATTGCTGATGGTTACCTGAAGACCGTTAGTTGTGAAAACAGGCTCATCAACAACAATGTCGTGATGAATGACGTGCTGAGTACCGTCGTTGTTTCTAACGATAACGGTATGCGCACCGCCGTTGGTAACAACGTAGCTATACTCGGTTTTGCCTGCAAGCTTCTTTGCTGTAATGTTGAAAAGATAGCCTGCGTCCTTCATTTCTCTGTAGGTGTTATAGGTGCCTTCTGCAATGAAGAAATCCTTAACATCACCGAGATCATGAACGGTAAGTGTTGCGCCGTAAGACGTAACGTAGGGGGTACCGTCTGTTTCGGAAGCTATAGCGGGAACGACCATAGTCGCAACCATCATAACAACCAGAAGAACAGAAAGTAATCTCTTAAGATTTTTCATGATATATCTCCTTTTAAAAAATTTGTATTTGATACAGAGCAATTATACCAACTTAGTCATAATTTGTCAATAAATTTTTCGTTTTTTGTAAAAAAACAAGGACGGAATAGGCTCCGTCCTTATTATTAATATAAAGTGTCAAATATCATCAGCATTCTTGCAGTCTGTGCTCTTGTTGCCGTGGTGTTGGGGGATAATTCGTCCGCCTTAACGCCTGTGATGATTCCTTTGGAAACAGCCCACTTGAGATTGTCGTAAGCCCAGCTCTGGATCTTTGCCGTGTCGGCAAATGCCTCAAAGGGATCTCCCTCAACGGTCATATCATTTCCCTGCTTTTCGGCATAGAGATAAAGAAGTCTTGCAAGCTGGCTTCGGGTTATAGACTGTCCTCTGCCGAACACTCCCTCAGCCACGCCCTGAACGTAGCCCTCGTTTACCGCCCAATATACCGCGCCGCTGAACCACGCGCCTGTCTGAACGTCACTCATACCGCTGTCCATATCCTTATAATCATCGGTGTTGACTCCTGCCATATTGGCAAGGATAAGAACGAACTGCTCACGGGTGAGAACCGTGTTGGGTGAGAATACTGTCTCGGACATACCCTTCATATAGCCCTTCTTGACGCAGTACGCAACCTCGTCGGCAAACCAGTGGGAGTCGGCTACGTCTTCAAATGCGTTAACGTATTCCTTTTCGGGGATATCCTTTGCCTCAAAGGCTTCACATACCGAACAGTCTCTGCGTGTTGTACCGGTTTCAAAATAAGTAGGCTCAAGGGACACGTACCACTCGCCGTATGTATGCTCACCTGTTGCGGGGATAGTATCACTGTAGCTATCGCCGCAGACGCTGCAGGTGTATACGGTAGTGCCGTCTGCTGCACAGGTAGGATCGGTGGTAACTGCTTCATAGCTATGGTTACCTGTCGCGGGGATAGTATCGCTGTAGCTATCGCCACAGACGCTGCAGGTATATACTGTAGAGCCGTCTGCTGCACAGGTAGGATCGGTGGTAACTGCTTCATAGCTATGGTTACCTGTAGCAGAAACGGTCTCACTGTAGCTGTAGCCACATATCGTACAGGTGTGCACCTTTAAACCGTTGTTGCCGCAGGTAGGCTCGGTGGTTACAGTTTCATAGCTGTGCTGACAGCTTGTCTCCCACTGTGCATAAAGGGTAAAGGGATCCGAATCTCTTGTGGGCGTGTAGTTTATTCTTCTGCCTGCCACATAGCTTCTGCCACTGCCGTCGGGCTTTGTGTTCCATCCTTTAAAGGTAGCACCCTCATGGGTAAAGCTGTTCTGGTCTATGGTGTAATATTCATATTTCCAGAGTTTTTCCCAACCCCATTCAAGATACTCACTGTAGCTCTGTCCATTACCACCGTTCGGATCATAGGTGACAGAGGGCTCCCAGATAGCATAAAACTCAGGAGCTGGATTGCCCATAGAGGTGGTATTACAGTTGAACACAGACCAGGGTAAAGCTCCGCCTACCGGAGGAATAGTAAGGTTTTGAGCAGGACTCTCGGTGGTGAATATAGTGAGGTCTGCATTAAGTAATGCAAAAAATTCATTTCCGTTAGACATACGGACTCTTCTGCAACCAGGCTTTACAGGCTCATTTGTTCCTCGGGGAAAACCGTGAAGTCCGTACACGGTCTTAGGGTCGTTATAGTTTGAACCATTGTAGTTGCACACATATCCCTCATATACGCTTGTTCCTGTTTCGGGATAGATTCCGCCATCGCCGTTATAGAGAATCTGATATCCCCATATAGCATATAGGGTCACATCGGCATCTATGTTGTAAGTATCAAAATAGTCTTCACCGTTTCCTCTGCTTGTGGTAGGATCGTAGGAGGTGGACCACTTTATAAAAAATCGCTGATCGCCGCTTCCACCCTTTGGCTCGAGACCGTATTTTGCGGTGACATCTGCTCTGGTATGAGCAAGCGAAAGCGGCTCTCCCGCTACCTTGGTAAGGGTGTAGGTGCTTCCCTGTCCCTCGGGGCCGCAGTGAAGGGTCACGGTATAGGTAGAGGCAAAGGCTGCGGTAGGAATACTGCAGACAAGCAGTAATGCCGTCAGCACTACCGCAAAAATTCTTGTTCTTGTTTTCACGGGAATTCTCCTTAAAGTTTTATATATCTTGATTTTACAACGAAATACAAAAAATGTCAAGAAAAACGGCGTCCTTTCGGATGCCGTTTTCTTATGAAATATTATTCTACGGTTATATAGTGGTAATTATAAGACTCGTCGTCGTATTGAACACAAAATGTGTAGGTGCCGGGAGCGAGGTCTTCAACTACGATCTTGCCGTCAACTACAGACTCTGCCTTAACGTACTTTGAACCTGCTGCGTTCTTTACATCAGACATGGTCTTGTAAGTACCCTCAGCGTATCTTACCATTATGAAGCCTGCCTCGATATCGCCGATGGTAACGGTATTGCCGTCAACGGTGTAGGTGGAGGTCTTAGGTGTTATGGTGAGATGCTCTACGTGCTTGTAGCCGGTAGCGTACTCTACGATAACGGTGATGTCACCTGCCGTACGGTACTGGATCTTGTAGGACTCAGCATCCTTGATCGCTGTCTTGTTGTTGAAGCA
>JAZRQH010000030.1:0-4151 GCA_045649645.1 Eubacteriales bacterium | reverse complement strand
GGCCGTTTCCGTCCTTGATTTGCTGCCGGCAAACCTGCGAACTCCACCGACCGAACTATCTCTAAAATCTCTCGTCCGAATGTGCTTCGCAGTTTTAGATGCGCAGATATGCGTCAGATCGCGAAAGCGATTGACGGCAATATAAGAGATATTGACTAAATCGCTGACAAAGATATGGCGGATATCTGCCGTCTAAAACCGTATGGGGCTCGACTCTCCTATGAATAAAACTTGGAGAGTGGCTGTCAACCACTCTCCATGAATAACTTTATTTACTGTAATGCATTATATCACACTTGTTTTTAAAATGCAATAGAGTTCATTGAAAATTAATATATAAAGTAACTACTGGGCATAAAGCTCTCCATAAGCCGAAATAAGCTTCTTGAGTCTTCGCTCATACCCCTTGCGGTTCACCTCATAGTAAGATACGAAATTAGGATTGTCCTGTTCAATAAGAATACGAAACTCAAGACCTCTGTCGAGAGAAGGCGCATAGAAAACGCCGAAACTGAACTTAAAGCCGTCACGGATGATATCAAGCATCTCGCCCGACTCGTCATCACGAGCGTACTTGTCGCGAAGCGCCATGTCGTAGTATGCGGGAATGACACGTTCGTAGGATATAGCAGAAAGTACGTCAAATACCGCGCCCGACATCTCGATATTCGGAACGTCGATAGGAATAACGGCTACAGAGTATGCATCCTGTGAACGGGTATAGTATTTATCCTGATTTTCATCCCACTTGGGATAAGGAAGGATACCGAAATCAGTCTCCATACTGCGGAAGTCCTGCGCACGGCTGAGAAAAGCAGGATAGAACAGCGCTCTTCCCTCTCGGAAGATCTTGTCACACCTAATGGAGTCCTCTGTCATAGAAGAATCGGTAACCTCAAAGAAGGTGTCGTCAGACTGTTTGAACTCTATCATCTTTTCAAGTACCTGTACCATCTTGCCCTGATCAACGTCGATCTTTACCTCACCGTTCTCGTCCCTTGCGGTAACACGTATATCAAACATATCCCAAAGCGCATCCGTAGTATTACGGATCTCGGTAACGTAACCGAAGGTATCATCATCACCCGGCCATGCATCGCCGTCAAGGTCTGTCCATACACCTTTAACCATCTCAGCCATTTTATCATAAGTCCATTTACCGTCACGGACAAGCTGATAGATATCTCCTACGTTGCGGTTCTCTGCTATCGTTTTGTTGAAATACAGAACGTAGAGATGCTCCCAATAGGTAAGCGAGTAGTCACCAACCATATACAACAGTTTACCGTCAATAGTTACCTCGTCGATAATATCCTGATAGTAATGCTCTGCATCCAGATTGTCCTTAACGTAAGGAACGTCATAAAAGTTACTGAACAACTCGATCAGAGAAATATCTTCCATATAGGACTGCTGACTCATAATAAGGTCAAAGGAGCCGCTGGCAGCAAGAATAGAGTTTCTGAAGGTGTTGATAAAATCTTCGTTCACCGCCCACTGTCCCGGGATTGCGTAAGCCTCCAGCTTTTCGAGCTCAAACCGCTCTTCTACCTCAAGATTGCGCTTGTAGACAGCTTCGTTTACAAGCTCGGTTGTATCCTCGTCGGCTGCGATCTCGTGAAGATACCGACCCCATGCGTTATCCTCACGGCAAAGAACGGTAAAGGTTTCTCCGGTAAATTTGACATCCTCAGGCACAACGCTTCCACTTCCGATAAGCGTTGTACCTCCGTTATCCGGTATAGGTGTGTCATTACCGCAAGCAGTTCCGGAGATCACTATAGTTACAACAATCAGCAAAAACGATACTGTTCTTTTCAACTTGTTCATAGTAATCAACCTTTCGTTATTTGATATATCCATAGTAACATACCATTGATTTAATGTCAATCTCTCCCAAAGTACTTTCTGAACCTTGAGAAGAATCTACTGTATATAAAAAACGGAGAGTGGTTGTAAATCACTCTCCAAAAATAATTTATTCTGCTGTCAGAGTTATCACTCAGCCTCGGCCTGTTCATAAGCCTGAATGAGCTTCTTCAGCTTTCTTTCAAAGCCCTTCTTGTTGGTCTGGAAGTAGGATACGAAGTTGGTGTTTTCCTGATTGATAAGGTTTCTGAAGTGTCCGCCGCTGCCGATGGCACCCTGATAGTAGTATGCAAAGTCCATCTTGAAGCCCTCGCGGATTATATCGAGCATCTCGCCCGACTCGTCGTCACGGGCGTACTTGTCGCGCAGAGCCATATCGTAGTATGCGGGAATGACCATCTTGTTGGAAAGCGCAGACATAACGTCAACTACGGCGCCGCACATTTCCTGATTCTTTGCGTCTATCGGCACCACCGCCACCGAGTAGCCGTCCTGAGAATGGGTATAATAGCCTGCCTGCGCCTCATTCCACTTAGGATAAGGAACGATACCGAAGTCGGTCTCCATGCCGCGGAAGTCCTGAGCGCGGTTAAGCATAGCGTGATAGAAGAGCGCTCTGCCCTCGCGGAAGATCTTGTCTACGGGATTCTCGTCAAGAGTTACGTTGGAGCCTAACATCACGAGCCAGGTATCGTCAGACTTTTTGAAGTCAACGAACTTTTCAAGAACGCTTACCATCTTGCCCTGATCTACGTTAAATATGATATCACCGTTCTCGTCCTTGCCTGCCATAGGCACGTCAAAGTGAGAAGCAAAGGCGTCGGTGGAGTTGTTTATCTCGGAAACGTAGCCGAATGCGTCCTCGGAGCCGGGCCAGAGGTCACCGTTAAGGTCGGTCCATACGCCCTTGGACATCTCAAGAAGCTTATCAAAGGTCCACTTACCGTCTCTTACAAGACCGTAGATATCCTCGATATTCTGATTCTCCGCCATAGTCTTGTTGAAATAGAGAACGTAGGTGGATTCCCAGTATGTAAGAGAGTAGTCACCTAAAAGGAAGTACAGGGTATCGTTAACCATAGCGGTGTTGTTAACGTCCTGGTAGTAATAGGGTGCGTCAAGGTTGTCCTTAACGTAAGGAACGTCGCAGAAATTAGTATAAAGCTCAAAGTTACCGGGGTCTGCCATAACGTCCTGCTGCATCATAATAAGGTCGAAGGTACCTGTAGCCGCAAGGATAGAGTTACGGAAGGTGTTTACAAAGTCCTCGTGGACCTCGTAATGACCGGGGATATCCATAACATTGATCTCCTCAAGCTCAAAGCGCTCCTCTACCTCAAGATTGCGCTTATATACAGCCTCGTTTACAAGCTCGGTGGCATCCTCGTCGGCTGCGATCTCGTGGAGCCAGTTACCCCACGCGTTGTCCTCGCGGCAGAGAATGGTAAAGGTCTCTCCGGGGAAGGTCACGTCATCGGGTACAACGCTGTCTGTTTCGGTCAGCTCGCCGCCGCCCTCATTTTTAGAGCCACCCTCTTCGTCGCCGCAAGCAACGATACAAGGAAGGAGCATCATAAGGATAAGCAGGAGTGATACTATTCTTTTTAAGTTCTTCATAGTATTTCACCTTTCAGTTCTTGATGGTAATATGATAACATATCTTCAATATATAGTCAATACACCCCCCGAATTTTCAAAACAATAGCCAAAGAAGAAAACAGTTGCTAAAAGCAACTGTTTTCGAGTTTTTAATTAAATTATTCAGCAGACTGATCCAGATCAGCGTATGCCTGAAGGAGCTTCTTGAGTCTTCTCTCGTAGCCCTTAGCGTTTACTGCATAGTAGGATACGAAGTTGGAGTTATCCTGACCGATCATGATTCTGAACTCGTTACCCATATCAAGGTCCTGACCGTAGAAGTAAGCAAAGTTACAGGTAAAGCCTTCACGGATAAGGTCAAGCATCTCACCGGACTGGTCGTCACGGCTGTACTTATCCTTAAGAGCCATATCATAGTATGCGGGAATAACTGTATTGGAGCTGATAGCAGTAAGAACATCAAACACTGCACCGCAGAGCTCGAGGTTGGGTGCATCCAACGGGATAACTGCGATAGAGTAACCGTGAGATCTGGTCAGATACTTCTCCTGCTGATCGTCCCACTTGGGATAAGGAATGATACCGAAGTCGGTCTCCATGCCTCTGAAGTCCTGTGCTCTGTTAAGATTAGCAGGATAGAAGAGTGCTCTGCCCTCGCGGAAGATCTTGTCTGTAGCGATAGA
>JAZRQH010000029.1:0-3802 GCA_045649645.1 Eubacteriales bacterium | reverse complement strand
CAAGGTAGGAGAAAAGGTGAAGCTCTTTACATATATGAAGGTCAGCGAGGACGCAGTAGACCTCTACGGCTTTGCGGACGAGGATGAGCTTGAGACCTTCAAGCTTCTTATATCGGTCTCGGGTGTGGGCGCCAAGTTTGCGCTGTCCATACTCTCGCTTATGACCCCCTCGAGGCTGGCTATGGCTATCGGAGCAGGGGATGCCAAGGCGATAGCCAAGGCACAGGGAGTAGGTCCCAAGATCGCTCAACGTATCATCCTTGAATTAAAGGACAAGATGGCAAAGCAGATAGCTGTAGATACCGAAACGGGCGAGGTGTTCACCGAAGAACCCTCCGGCAACAATATGTCGGATGCCATAGACACACTTATCGTCCTCGGCTATAAGCGCGGCGAGGCGGTAGCGGCTCTCAAGGGAATAGACCCCAAGCTTCCGTTGGAGGAAGTTATCAGACTGGCGTTAAAGAAATTAGCTAAGCAGTGAGAAGATTATGATAGAAAAGAATAAAGACTTCGATCTTGATATCGACTACGAAAACAGAATAATGTCTTCCTCTGAGGTAGCAGAGGACAGAGAAAGCGAGGAGGTATCCCTTCGTCCCCAGAGCTTTGACGAATACGTAGGTCAGGCAAAGGCTAAGGAAAACCTCAAGGTCTATATCTCTGCGGCAAAGATGCGTAAGGACGCTCTTGACCACGTGCTGCTCTACGGCCCTCCCGGTCTTGGTAAGACTACACTTTCCTGTATCATGGCAAACGAGCTGGGTGTTAATCTTCGTATAACCTCAGGTCCTGCGATCGAGAAGGCAGGCGACCTTGCGGCGCTTTTGACTAACCTGAATGAAAACGACATATTATTTATCGACGAGATACACCGACTCAACCGCTCGGTAGAGGAGATACTCTATCCTGCAATGGAGGACTATTGCCTTGATATCATCGTAGGTAAAGGTCCCTCGGCACGAAGCATACGTATGCCCCTTGCTAAGTTTACGCTTGTAGGTGCTACCACACGTGCGGGTCAGCTCTCAACTCCCCTTCACGACAGATTCGGTATTATCTCAAAGCTTGAGCTTTACTCAAACGAGGAGCTTGCGAGCATCGTAAAGAGAAGTGCTGGAATCCTTGAGATGCCTATAGACGATGCGGGCGCACTTGAGATAGCATCCCGTTCACGAGGAACTCCCCGTATCGCAAACCGACTCTTAAAGCGTGTACGCGACTTTGCCCAGTTTTTGGGTAAGGAGCGCATAGACCGCGAGGCGGCAAGCTACGCTCTTGACCGTCTTGAGATAGACCCCCTCGGTCTTGATAACGTAGACAGACGTATGCTTGAGACCATCATCAAGATATATAACGGAGGTCCCGTGGGACTTGATACCCTTGCCGCGACGGTAGGCGAAGAGGCAATAACCATAGAGGACGTTTACGAGCCGTATCTTATGCAGATAGGATTCTTAAGCCGTACACCCAGAGGACGAATGGTAACAAGACTTGCTTATGAACATCTCGGTATCCCTTTCAAGGGTCAGAGCGAGCAGGTAGGAATGTTTAGTGAGGACAGCAAATGATATACGCAGATAAATGGAATGACTATGAGCTTCTCGACTGCTCTGACGGTGAGAAGCTGGAAAGATGGGGCAAGTATACTCTTGTGCGCCCCGACCCTCAGGTAATATGGAAGGGTGAAAAGAAGCATAACGGTTGGAAGAAGCCCGACGCATCCTACCGCCGTTCCCGCAAGGGCGGCGGCGCATGGAACGAGAACAGACTTCCCGAGGAGTGGACAATAGAGTATAAGTCCCTTGATCTCAAGTTTAAGATCAAGCCCACGGGCTTTAAGCATACCGGACTTTTCCCCGAGCAGGCTGCTAACTGGGAGTGGTTTACTCCTATTATCAAGAACGCAGGCAGACCCGTCAAGGTGCTTAACCTCTTTGCTTACACAGGCGGTGCAACAGTAGCTGCAGCCAAGGCAGGCGCAAGCGTAGTACACGTTGACGCCTCTAAGGGTATGGTTGCCTGGGCTAAAGAAAATGCCGCGCTTTCGGGTTTGGCAGATCACCCCATCAGATATATAGTTGACGACTGCAAGAAGTTCGTTGAGCGTGAGATCCGCCGAGGAAATTTCTACGACGGCATCATCATGGACCCTCCCAGCTACGGCAGAGGTCCTAACGGTGAGGTATGGAAGCTGGAGGAATCTATAGACGATCTGGTCAAGCTTACCGCAAAGGTACTGGCTCCCGATGCGCTCTTCTTCCTTCTCAACTCCTATACCACGGGACTGTCAGCCAGCACAATGGGCTATGTTGTTGACCTTGCATTAGCTGATACACATAAGGGTGTTACTGTTTCTGATGAGATCGGACTTCCCGTAACACAAACAAAGGGGGCTTTGCCCTGTGGTGCCGCTTCAAGATGGAGCAAGATTTAATGGATAAATTTATTGAGATAAAAAACTTAAATTTTTCATATGACGGTGACGAGGGTGAGCGTGTGCCCGTTCTTCACGATATCAACTTAGATATCAACAAGGGCGAGTTTGTCACTATCCTCGGACGTAACGGCTCGGGTAAATCCACCCTTGCCAAGGTCATTAATATGATCCTTACTCCCGACTCGGGAGAGGTAAGAATAGACGGCAAGAACATTGCCGCAGAGCTCACTGACGAGGAGCTTATGGCGGTACGCCGCCGTGTGGGCATGGTGTTCCAGAATCCCGACAATCAGCTTGTTGCTACCATTGTGGAGGAGGACATAGCCTTCGGTCCCGAAAATCTGGGTATCGAGCCCTCCGAGATAAGACGGCGTGTTGACGATGCCCTTGATATTGTGGGAATGGGTGCCTTTGCAAGACACAGCCCTCATCAGTTATCGGGAGGACAAAAGCAGCGTATAGCTATTGCGGGTATCATTGCAATGCTGCCCGAATGTATTATATTTGACGAATCCACCGCAATGCTTGATCCTAAAGGACGGCAGGAGGTTATGGATACCATAGAAAAGCTCAACCGCGAAAAGGGAATAACCATTATCGCCATAACTCACAATATGGAGGAGGCGGTAAGGGGCGACCGTATCGTTGTTATAGACGGTGGGCGCATAGTGAAGCAGGGAACTCCGAAAGAGGTCTTTGCCGAGCCCTCGGAGCTGTGGGAGTTAGGTCTTGCAGTGCCCCAGGTCACAGAGCTTTTTGATATGTTAAGATGCCTTGGAGCAGATCTGCCCGAGAGCGTAATTACAGAGGAAGAAGGAGCCGAAGCGTTGGCTCGTTTGTTAGAAACTAAATGACAAAAATCGAACTTAAAGGAGTAAGCTACCTGTACGGGGGCAAAACTCCCTTTGAAAAAAAGGCGTTGAATAACATCAATGCTACAATTGAAGAAGGAAGCATCACAGGCATTATAGGCCACACCGGCTCGGGAAAATCCACCCTTGTCCAGCTTCTTAACGGACTTCTGCGCCCCACAGAGGGACAGATCCTGATGGACGGCAGAAATATATGGGAAAAGCCGAAAAAGATGAGAGCCCTGCGCTTTAAGGTGGGTCTGGTGTTCCAGTACCCCGAGTATCAGCTCTTTGAGGAGACCGTAAAGGCCGATATTGCCTTCGGTCCCAAGAACATGGGACTTTGCGCTGACGAGATAGAAAAACGCGTTATGGACGCTGCCAAATTTTGCGGGCTTGACGAAAGGCTTTTATCTAAATCTCCCTTTGAGCTTTCAGGCGGTCAGAAAAGACGCGTTGCTATAGCGGGAGTTATGGCTATGTCTCCCGAGGTGCTTATACTCGACGAGCC
>JAZRQH010000028.1:0-5703 GCA_045649645.1 Eubacteriales bacterium | reverse complement strand
TTGGTAACCTCTATATCGTTAGCCTTAAGATAACTAACCGTCTGCTGTGAGCTGCCGTTGAATATTACCTTACCGTCGGAAAGCTCAAAGTTGGGATAATAGTTGGCATACAGATTACCGCCGAGATAAAGCGCGGAATCACCCTCTGTCATCACCAGCTTGGAATAACCGCCATAATAATCTAAAGTAAGATTTTCAGTTATCTCAAGGCTACCGTCTACCCTTAAGATGTCTCCGTCACCCTCCAGAGTTACGCAACCGTATATCTTCGCTTCCACGTCGGAGGCTACAGTGAGCTTATCTCTGACGTAGAGGTTAGCGTTTACACTGCCCCAAAACATATACAGCTTACCATCCTCGATGGTATCGGAGGGAGGAACTATCTCCGTGGGGGCGTATATATACATATCCTCAAGGGTCTTGGTAAGACGCTCTGTGGTGGGGATATCGTAAATACCAAATTTGATATCATCAATATATTGGGTATAAGAATAGTCCTTATACTTCTCGATACACGCTTCAAGCTTGTCCTTGTTGGAGTCCAGCGCCAGGCCCTTGGCTGCCTCCAGACTTCCGTTGGTAGCTGCAATATTCATATCAAAGATATAGGTAAAGGCGTCTATATCCTCATTGGTAAAGCTACCCCCGAAGACCTTATAATACATACCCATTTTGTTCTGCAATATCATATTATAAAGCGTTTCCGAATATGAGGTCAGAACCGATTGTACCATCATGTCGTGGAGGCTGGGCACGTCAAGCCACCAGTCGAAAATAATGGTTGAAAGTATGCCTATGATAGCCGCCACAAAGGTATAGGTAGAATAAATTCCGCCTAAAGCAAACTTAAGAGCCGCATCGGCAACCTTATCCAGTACCTTTTCTGTAAGATACTGATCAACAAAGTATGACACAAATCCGTTACGAAGCTGTCCCCTTAAGCGGGTCATACCGTCATACAGCACAGAGTCGGTGGGTGCCCTTGAGATAATATAATCTATCATCTCAAGTCTTACGTTCTCCATAAGTATACAGGTATATATTACGTAACAGAAATCAAGAATATCTGCGCAGGTGGACGCCATCTTGAAATATTTATCAACGTCGGTACCGATTGTGGCAACGATCTGATTGAATGCGTCCTCGGGCATCTCGGAGGCTATGCCCTTGGAATGGAAATCATCCAGTATTCTTGCAAACTTTTTTTCGTCGGTAAGATTGTTAAGAGAGCCGTCCGAATATCTGTGGTCTCTGAAATCCTTTACTATAGACTGAAGCTGCTTGGACTTTGAGGCAAGGGTCTTGCCTAAGCCCGAATACAGTGAGCTGTCAAGAGAAAACATCTCCTCGAAGAGCTTTATATTTGCCGCATCCAGAGCCTTTTCGTAAGTGTAGTCATGTCCGCCCCAGGTGCTGGAGAACAGCTCTACCAATTCCTTAGGATTGGTAACAGCGCTCGCTCCGGTGAAGGCACCTGTAAGCACAAAATCCGGACTGTCACAGTAATCGTTATATACCTCAAACGCAACGTCGTAGGTCTCTCTGGCATATTCCAGCACGTAGTCACTTCTGAAATAGGAGGTATCATATCCGTAGAACAGATCTGAATAATACACCACCTCGTGGCTGAGAAGAGATGCAAGCTCTTCCTCATATGCCTCGTTTTCCGTCTTCTTTCCGGAAGTGAACACACTCTCAACACCGTCTGCCGCCTCTGCCCATACAACAACAGGAACAGAGACGAATACGGTGGTTATTAATATTAATAACGCTATTGATCTTTTAATCATTTTCTCTTTTTAGTTGCTACAAAGCCGATACCGGAGGTAGCGAGTGCGCCCAGCGCTACTGCGATACCGATATCAAAGGTCTGAGCAGCGTTACCGCCGGTAGTGTTACCTGTGGACGCCTTCTTGGTGGTGGACTTAACAGTAACCTTCTGTGTTACCTTGTTACCCTTATCGTCCGTTACAACGTTACCCTTTTCGTCGGTAACCTCTTCATAAGAGGTCTCGGGCTCAGCAGTTGTGGAATCGTCGGGCTTAGCTGTGGTGGTGTCTGCGGTCGTGGTGTCCTCAGAGCCGCCCTTGTTCTCAAGATAAAGTGTAAGACCCAGAGACTTAGCGTTGGTACCTGAACCCATATGTCCGGGAGTGCCGTCAGCCATGGTGGTAGGAACTGTTACAAAGCTGCCCCAGGTAGCGACCTCGCCTGCCTCGGGATCGTTGAAGCGGTCGTGGTACATAGCACCTGCTCTGATGAGAGACTTGTTATTAAGAAGTTCTGCCTTATCAACAACACAGTCACCGAAGGATATGGCCTCGATGTCCTCGATTATCATATCCCAAGGGAGACCCGCCTCAAGGCACCAGCCGTAGGAGGTCTTGTGACCTGCAACCTTTACGCGGTCGGTCACGTCACCTGCGTTTACCTTCTCGCGATACATCTTGGCAACGTCCCCTTCAAAGAGACCGATCATATACCAGGGTGTGTTATCCTCGTTACCTGTAAAGCCGTAGTCAATGAAGATACCCATAGGGTCGATAAGCATACCGAAAACATCACCGTTATAACCGAATGCGGTGCCGTCATCCTTTAAGTCGATATCGTCTGTACCTGTAGAATAGACGAACTCGTTTGTTCCTGCCGGAATAACCTCGCCTGTTATCTCGTGAGTGGTCTCAAGACCGTCTGTAAGGTCTGCACAGTAATAGAAATACTCATCGTCATAAGCAAAGCGTACCGTACCCTTGAAGGTAAGAGGGTTAACGTGCCAGAAGAAGCCGAGGGAATCGTAATCCATCTTGGCTTCAGCAGACCAGCCCTCACCGTCTGTTATATTACCGTCGATGGTAGGTACGATCTTGGGAATATCGATAGGAGCGTTTTCTATAACCCCCTCGGGGCCCGCAAAAACGCCTATAGATAATGCACCCATCATTAATACGATCAAGAAAACTGTAATGATCTTTTTCATAGCGTTACTCCTCGAATTTAATTTGTTTATTCACAGACATTATAACAAATATATCCAAATAAATCAAGCCTTTTGACCACGGTCAAAAGGCTTGATTTATTTTGCACTACATAAAACAAAGCACTCCGAGGAGTGCTTGTTTTATGTAATTACTTTCTCTTCTTTGTAGCTACAAAGCCGATACCGGAGGTAGCAAGTGCACCGAGTGCAACTGCGATACCGATGTCGAAGGTCTGAGCTGCGTTACCGCCTGTGGTGGTACCTGTAGTAGCCTTCTTGGTGGTAGACTTAACAGTAACCTTCTGAGTAACCTTGTTACCCTTTTCGTCGGTTACAACCTTACCGTCGGAGTCGGTAACGTCCTCATAAGAGGTCTCGTCAGTTACGGGAGCAGTTGTAGTGTCGGGAGCAGCGGTAGTGGTATCCTCACCGGAGGGACCCTTGAGAGCGTTGGAAACGTTAAGAGTAATACCGCAGGACATAACTACGTCACCCTTACCCATATGGCCGGCAGTACCGTCAGCCTGAGTGGTGGGAACTGTTACGAAACGACCCCAGGTAGCAACCTCGCCTGCCTCAGCATCGTCAAATCTGTCCTGATACATACCTGCTGCCTTGTGCTGTGCACCGTCAGCGATAAGCTCATCCTTGGTAAGAACAACGTCACCGTAGGTGATGTCCTCGATATCCTTGATGATAACTTCCCAGGGAATCATAGCCTCGAACTCCCAACCGTTAGCTGTTGCATGACCTGCAACCTTAACGTCAGCAGTGATATCGCCCTGATTTACCTTCTGTCTGTACATCTTAGCCTGATCGCCCTCAAAGAGACCGATGAGGTACCAAGGTGTGTAATCGTTGTTGAAGCCGTACTCAAGCATTCTGCCGAGGGGGTCAAGAAGGAGACCGAATACGTCGCCGTCATAACCGTAGTGCTGTGTAGGATCGGCAGCATCTACGTCGATCCAGTCCTCACCTGTAGAGTAGATGAAGTAGTTGGTGTCGATAACCTCTTCGCCTGTGATTGCATTAACAGCGTGAAGGTTCTCCTGGATCTTACCTGCGAAGTAGAAGCCGTTGTCGTCAACTGCGAACATGATCTGACCGTCAGAGGTAAGGGGATTCTGTCTCCAGAAATAGCCGCAGGTCTCTGCGTTCATAAGCGCAGCGGTAGACCAACCTTCGTTGTTGCCAACAGTACCGTCAACTGTAGGTGTACCTGTAGGAACGGTGATGGGATCGTTCTCGATTACGCCTTCGGGTCCTGCTGAAACTGTCATAGCAAATGTCATTGCAAGCATAAGCACGCATACAAGAATTGCACTGAATTTTTTCATGATAATTTCCTCCTGAATTTCATATATAGTGATTATATCATAAGATTATTAATAAATCAAGAGTTTTATAATCAAAAAAGACGCCGAAGCGTCTTTTTTTGATTGTTGTATATTACTTTCTCTTCTTAGCAGCTACAAAGCCGATACCGGAGGTAGCAAGTGCGCCAAGAGCAACTGCAATACCGATATCAAAGGTCTGAGCAGCGTTACCGCCTGTGGTGTTACCTGTGGTAGCCTTCTTGGTGGTAGCCTTGCCTGTAGCCTTAACTGTAACCTTCTGAGTAACCTTGTTACCGGAAGCGTCTGTTACGGCGTTACCCTTTTTGTCGGTAACCTCAACGAAAGCGGTCTCTGTTTCAGCAGAGGTGTTGTCGCCGCCGTTGTTGGATGTGTCGGGAGCTGCGGTGGTAGTGTCGTTGCCGCCCTGGGGAGCCTTGAGCTTGAGGTTGATACCGCAGGAAAGAACGTTAGTACCGGAAGAACCGTTACCGGACATACCTGTTTCAAGAATGGTAGGACATGTTACGAAACGGCCCCAGGTAGATCTCTCGCCTGCCTCGGGATCGTCGAAACGGTCGTGGTACATAGCACCGAGTCTGATATAGCCGCCGTCCTTAAGGAGCTCAGCCTTGTCGATAACACACTCGCCGAAGGAGATATCCTCAACGTCCTTGATGATCATATCCCACGGAATAGCTGCTTCGAGCTGCCAGCCCTCAGCGGTCTTGTGACCTGCAACCTTAACCTGATCGGTAATGTCGCCTTCGTTGATCTTCTGTCTGTACATCTTAGCTACGTCGCCCTCAAAGAGACCTACAAGGTACCAGGGAGTATAGTCCTCGTTACCTGTAAAGCCTGCATCAAGCATTACGGACATAGGGTCGATGATGATACCGAAGATATCGCCATCATAACCGTAGTGGTTAGCGGGATTATCAGGGTCAACGTCGATCCAGTCCTCACCTTCGGAATAGAGGAAAGTATTGTGACCAGCAGGAATGGTCTCACCGGTGATCTCATGAGTTGCCTCAAGACCGTCCTTGATGTTAGCACAGTAGTAGAGATTGTCGTTATCCCACGCAAATCTTACGTTACCGTCCATAGTAAGGGGGTTAACGTGCCAGTAGAAGCCAAGGGTCTCGTAGTTCATAAGAGCAGAAACAGACCAACCCTCGTCCTCATTGATAGTACCGTCTATGGTGGGGGCCATACCGGGAACGTCGATGGGGGGATTCTCAACGATTCCGTTGGGACCTGCCATTACGGTAGTAGCCATAGAAGATACAAGAATAAGTAATGTTGCAGCGATTGCAATGAATTTCTTCATGACGAAATTCCTCCTAATAAATTAACTATCGGCATTATAACACAATCTATGCCAAAATTCAA
>JAZRQH010000027.1:0-14986 GCA_045649645.1 Eubacteriales bacterium | reverse complement strand
TGAAACATTACTCTTGTTACCCTCAACTGTATATACTTTAGAAGAGTCTACACCTGTTACGATAGCAACATGTGTGGAGTCATTAAGGTTGGAGGGATTGTTACCGAAATAGATGATATCGCCGCGCTTGGGAGTATAGCTGCCGCCAAAAGCACGGGAATACTGCCAACGTCCGTTGTTCTTGAACCATGCCATACCTACGTCGCAGCTTGCGTGCTTGGGTATGATGGAGGTAGAAATACCCGCCTGATTAGCACACCATGAAACGAACATAGCGCACCATGCGCCGGGGTTGATACCATACCACTTGCCGTATTTGGTATAGTTACCGCTTCCCGCAACGGTACCGCCGAGCTGTGAGGAAGAGTTGCCTTCCTTATAGCCCACCTGTGTCATGGCAACACCGATGATATCCTCGATCTGATTGCCTGTGTTTTTGTATGTATTCTCATACGCCGCAGATGAAACTGTAGCAAGCGTGGGAATAAGCATCACGCATACAAGCAATACCGAAATTAATCTTTTCATATATACCCCTCAAATAAATATAGTTGATTTCACAACCTCTATTATACCATACTTTTCCTGTCAGACAATATTGAACGTAAATTTTCGGCACTTTTAACAATTTATGAACGATATGGTTGGTGTAAATGACAAAGGCTTTGCCAAAGCAAAGCCTTTCATTTAATATCTTTTCTTATATTTAACTACCTGTCTCTTACGGGCAAGGCGTCTTGCCTGAAGCACCACGTAAGCAACAATAAGCAGGAAAAGTATAACTCCTACAATTATAACCACGGGGTTTGTCAGAAATGTTATGATTATATCCAGTATAAGAAGCCAGTTTGAGCGGTCAACGTTGTTTCTGGCAATGAGGTTTACCGTACCCACCTTGTCACCGTCCACAAAAACGGTCATCTCGCCTACGACCTGTCCCTGACTGACAGGCGCCTTGAGAGTCTGCTTTTTGAGAGAAATCTCCTTTGTTACGGCAGCTTCAAGATCTGTATCCAGGGGCAGGAAGGATACCAGCTTCTCCTCGGGCAAAAGCACAACGTGGTCCACCTTGTTGGAGAGCTTGACAGGTACGTCGCAGACCATGGTAGACGTATCGACTATGGTAAAATATCCAAAGCTTTTATACGCCCAATCAAGGAGCATAAGGGCATCCTCGTATCCGCTGACAAAGAATTTGTCCTTCTCTATCTCCACTCCGTTGTCGTCATATTCGGGCTCGGGATCACGAGCGTTCATAACGACCGCAACGTATGTAAGTCCCGAGTTGCTGCGGCCGACCGTGGTAAGACACCAGCCCGCATTGCTCGAATAGCCTGCGTTGAAGCCCATGACCGAAGGGGTAAGATACTTGGTATTGTAATAGTTGGAAACAAAATAGTTTCTGTTATAGAGATTGCGTCCGTTATTCTTGTTGGTGGCTTCAAGAGCTACCGAGGGAGAATCGGATATCTCCACGTACTTTGCAAGAGTATAGGCGTGGCAGGCAAGCTTGACAACGTCGGCGGGGGTAGTATACATTCCCTCCTCGTCGGTGCCTGCGGGATTGGTATAGTGGGTTTCCTCCATGCCAAGCTCCTTGGCTTTGGAGTTCATCATATCCACAAAGGCTTCCTTTGAACCTGCAACAGAGTTGGCAAGAATATACGCCGCGTCGTTTCCGTTGCCTATGATAAGCGCGGAGATGACCTTTTCCGCCACAAGCTCCTCGCCAAGCTTAAAGCCTGCGGTAAGACCGGTAACATCCTTGAGCCATCCCTCTTCAACCGTGATTGCAGCCTCATAGTGACCCTCGAAATGCTCAAGGGCAAGGATGGCAGTCATTATCTTTGCGGTACCTGCGGTAGCCAGACGCTCGTTTTCGTTCATGGCAAAGCAGGTCTCGGAATTTTCTATATTATAAACCATACAGTTAGACGAATACTCGGGCTTGGGCTCATCCTTTGCGAAGCCTAAAAGCGAAAGCGAGGGTATCAGCATAACCGTTATAAGCAGTAATACTATTATTTTTTTCATTTAAAGAATTCCTTTGTCTTTTCAACGTCAAGAGCTATCTGTCGTGAAAGCTCCTCGTAGGTGGAAAACTTCTTTTCGGGACGGATCATCCGGTGAAAATCTACTCTTATATCCTCACCGTAGAGATCCCCCTCATAGTCAAGTATATAGGTCTCAAACACAGGCTCGTCCTTGTCGGTAACGGTAGGTCTGACACCAAAATTGGTAATAGCGTGGTGTCCCATACAGCTGCAGATATAGACTCCGTAGGGCAGCTTGACAGACACGCCGTCGTAAATCTGATTGATGGTAGGAAAGCCAAGCGACCTGCCAATCTTGTTTCCGTGGGAAACGTGATAATCCACCGAATAGGCTCTGCCCAGCATCGCATTTGCCGAAGGGATATCACCTTCACCAAGACAGGCGCGTATACGGGAGGAGCTTACGGTCTCGCCCATATATTCCACGGCATCGCAGATAACTGCCTCTCTGCCTGTTGCTTCCATATATTCCTTCAGCTTTTTGCCATCGCCACGGGCGTCCTTTCCGAATCTGAAATTGAAGCCGCATACCGCTCTTACACAGTTGAGCTTGCCGACGAGAAGCTCTGACATAAAGCTCTCGTAAGGCATATCCTTTATTTCAGCGAAATCATAGACACAGGCATAGTCAACACCCATATCACCAAGCAGCTCCAGCTTTCTTTCTATACCGATGATACGGGGAGAGCCGAAGGGATTTTGGCGGAAAGTAAAAACGCAGCATTTGGTATCGCTGCATTTTGCTTGCTGTATAAGCTCTCTGTGCCCTATATGCAATCCGTCAAAATTGCCGAGCACGACAGATACAGGAAGGTCTATCTTTCCGATTTCGCTTCCTGCCCTTAAATCGTATACAGTCATATTTTACTTGAGTCCGAGATAATTTTTAACCAGATTGTTCATCAGCTCGTCTCTGTCGATACGGCAGATAAGAGCACGTGCATTCTTATGGTTGGTGATGTAGGTGGGGTCCTCGGACAGGATATAGCCCACTATCTGATTGAGCGGATTATAGCCCTTCTCCTGAAGTGCCTGATAAACGGTCAGGAGTATGCTCTTGGCCTCAAGCTCCTTAGTATCTTTAAGTGAAAAGGTTATGGTTTTTTCTTTTTCGTTATTCATCATCTATATCACCTCATCTTAATTGTACACTACAAAAATAAATTTTGCAATAGTTTTAATAAAAAATTAAGGCGATGTCCTTCGACACCGCCTTAAAAATGCATAATTACTTAACGATCTCGCCCATTACCGCGCCGAATGCACAAGCTGCATTGGACTCGTCGGTATCGATGTGCATTGCGAGAGCAAAGTTGGGATTAACTCTGACAACAACGTCACCGAAAACAAGGGGTCTGTCGGTATCAAGCTTAACGCCTACGATCTCCTTATCGGAAACGCCGAGCTTCTCTGCATCAGCAGGTGTCATATGAATGTGACGCTTAGCTGCGATAACGCCGCAGTCAAGCTCAACCTCGCCGCAGGGGCCAACCAGCTTGCAGCCGGGAGTGCCTGCAATGTCGCCGCTCTCACGAACGGGGGGAACAACGCCGAGGGTTCTTGCATCGGTAAGAGAAACCTCTACCTGGCTTGCGGGTCTTGCGGGACCGAGAACGATAACGTTAGCGATCTCCTTCTTGGGACCTACAACGGTAACTCTCTCCTCACATGCAAACTGACCGGGCTGGCTAAGATCCTTCTTGTGGGTAAGCTCGTGACCCTTGCCGAAAAGGATCTCAATGTGCTCTGCAGCCAGATGTACGTGGCGGGCAGATGTTTCAACAATAAACTTGTTATCCATGATTTATCTCCTTTAGTATAAATATCAATTTATTTCATTATACTATGATTGAAATAAAAAGTAAAGGAAAAAGTAAATAAAATAATGAATAATTCGCAAAAAAATGAAAATACCGCCGACAACGGCAGTATTATAACGAAAAAAGACGGAATTTCCATCGAAACAATAACAGTTATCGGTCAGGTTGAGGGGCATTATCTCCTGCCCGAAAATCAGAAATCCACAAAATATGAGCATCTTATTCCCCTCATAGTGGAGGCAGAGCAAAGCGAGGACACGAAGGGAGTGCTTGTAATACTCAACACCGTAGGAGGAGACGTGGAGGCAGGGCTTGCCCTTGCCGAAATGATAGCGGGGATGTCAAAGCCTACGGTATCCATCGTTGTAGGCGGCGGACACTCTATAGGTGTTCCCCTTGCCGTATCGGCAAAGCACTCGTTCATAGTCCCCTCTGCCACCATGACGGTGCATCCCGTCCGCATCACCGGACTGGTAATAGGAGCTCCCCAGACCTACACCTACTTTGAAAAGATGCAGGAGCGCATCACAGATTTTATAACGGGTCACTCAAACTGCTCAAAGGAAAGGTTTGATTCCCTTCTCAAGGGAAGCTCTGATATGGCAACAGACCAAGGGACCATCCTTGACGGAAAGGAAGCTGTAAATGCAGGACTTATAGACGAGGTAGGCGGACTGAGCGATGCGCTGAAATGCCTGAACGATATGATAGAAGGAAAATAAAAATGCATCCCATAAGGGATGCATTTTAATTATTCCTCTGTGGTTTCTACAGGAGCCTCGTTCTTGGGCTTGTGAGGTCTTCTGCCTCTGTTACCCTCAAGAGCTACAACAACGCGGCGGTTGTTATCCGTGCCGATAGAGTTGGTGGTAACGCCCTTGAAATTCTGGATCTCAGCGTGGATGATCCTTCTTTCGTAGGGGCTCATGGGCTCAAGAGTGATAGCCTTCTTGTACTTGAGAACCTTCTGAGCAACGCCTCTTGCAAGACGGCGAAGGGTCTGTTCTCTTCTGCTTCTGTAGTTTTCGATATCAACGGTCATCTTGATATGCTCAAGACCGTCTGCATCGCACTTGCGGTTAGCGGCAAGGTTGCAGAGGTACTGGAGAGCCTCAAGGGTCTCGCCGTGGTGTCCGATAAGGATACCTGCGGACTCACCTGTGATATTGATCATACGGTCACCGTTAGAGATGTTGTCTGCACAGAGCTCAGCCTCGGCATCAAGACCGAGATTGTCGAGCAGTGTGTTTACAAAGTTGAGAGCTGTAAGGTCAGCTCTTGCCACGGTAAATACTCTTACCTTGGCATCTACCTCACCGAAGCCGAGAAAGCCCTTCTTGGGGTATTCAAGAACCTCGTGATCTACGTTGGTAACAGGCACTCCAAGCTGCTCGGCACCGCTGGCGATAGCCGCCTCGATAGTTCTGCCTGTAGCAATAATTTCCTGCTGCATCTTAGTCTTCCTTTCCGTCGGTCTCATCCTTTAAGGGTGCAGACTCGATTATAGAATCGTTTTTCTTTGTTTCGGTCTCGGATTTTATCTCCATTATCTCCATATCGTCGTCATCGATATGATGAAGAGATCTGGGATGACGCTTCTGAGGACCCTGGGGCTTCTTTTTCTTGTCCTTATTCTTACCTGAAAGCTCCTGCTCAGCCTTCTTGTAATCCTCCTCTGTAAACTGAGGAATGGGATACATCTTCTTGAGAATAAGCTGCTGAACAACACCTAAAAGGTTCTGGAAGATCCAGTAAAGACCGAGAACTGCGGGGTACATAAAGGTAAACCATGTACTCATTGCAGGCATCATAAGGTCCATGATCATACCTGAGGTCTTGGCGTCACCTGTCTGCTGAGGCTGATAGGTCAGCTTCTTTGTCAGCTTCATGCTGAGGAATACGGTAACAAAGGTAACGATAGGTATGAGTATAAGGATGTTGAACTTAAGCTCGGGGGTTGCGGACAGGTCAAGATTACCGAAGATGGTAAGGTTAGGCAGATCTGCCACACCGCTGAGCTTTTCGGGAGCGATATCTGCGATAAGCTCAAAGTTTTCCTTATCCTTGATAAGCTTGAGGATCTCAAGGTCGCCTGTCGCAAACTTCTTGACGGTACCGACACCCTCACTTATAAGTCTGTTACCGATAGCGCCGATCTCGGACACGGTAAGACCTGTGATATAACGAAGGGGGTTACGGATAACGCTGAAGAGCGCAAAAAGTATGGGGAACTGGAGAAGCAGAGGCAGACAGCCGCCCATGGGATTGAATTCTTCCTTCTGGTAGAGATCCATGATCTCCTGCTGTACCTTCTGCTGAGTTGCCTTGTCGTTTCTACCCGCATACTTCTTGCGGATAGCCATTTCCTTGGGACGAAGGGATGCCTGCTTTACAGAGTTCTTCTGCTGCTTGATACCGAAGGGGAAAAGAATGACCTTCATAATAACAGCAAAGATAAGCAGAGCTACGGCATAGTTGGGAATGAGATTGTAGCAAACACGGATTATCCATCCGAAGGGGATAGCTATCTTCTCCCAAATTCCGTCTGCGGGTGTGTAGGTCTCGCCTGCTGCCTCGGAGCCCTCAGCTACAGGCTGTGCCATACAACCCATAAGAGTAACGCCAAGAACGATGATCATAGCCATTGCGGCTACAATACGCACCACGCTTTTTTTGTTAATATTGAAATTTTTCATTATTATACCAATTTCCTTTGATATTGATATTTGTGTAGAGAAATGCAGTCTGCACCTCTCAACGCGAGGAATTACACGATCTGTAAATTAATTCTAATATAGGGTATAGCGACTCGGTCAATGCCTCGTGCGCTTTGTTCGCACTTTCTCACGGGCGTTTTTGCCCGCGGGTGCTACCCGCCGATTTCTCTTTGGCACAGGGTCATGCCCGCCCTTACAGAAAGGGTTGCATCTCAGTATTCGCCATATGCTGAGCCCTAAGCCTATAACTGCTCCCCATTCCTCAAATGCCTCTATCGCATACTGAGAGCAGCTGGGATAAAATCTGCAACACGGTTTTTTTAATGGTGATATGAACTTGCGGTATAGCTTGATTATCGCTATAAAAATATGCTTCATGCAAGCATACCAAGGCGTTCAAGTGCCTTTTCCAATTCTTTTTTCATGTGATAGGACTTTGCCTCTGTCGCCGCCCCGCGAGCCACAATAACAATTAAAAAACCGCACTTCACACTGCGTTCCTTGTCTACGGCACGATACGCTTCCCTGATAATTCGCTTTGTACGATTACGGACAACGGCTGTGCCCAGTTTTTTCGAAACTGTCAGTCCTATGCGGTTGATCTTCAGTTTTTGCGGATGCGCCTTCTGCAGCTTTCTTGCAGCAAGGTCGGGCAACACGTAAACAGCAGCTAAGCGTCCTACATGCTTTTTACCCTTGGCGTATGCCTTGGAGTAAAGATGATTTTCGCCGATTGCAACATATTTCATAGTTTGCACCCGTATACCGCACAGAGAGCCTTATAACGAGGCTCTCTGTAACGGTTATTATTAAGTGTAGATTAATAAGTTAATCTTGCTCTGCCCTTAGCGCGTCTTCTCTTGAGGACCTTTCTACCGTTAGCGGTAGCCATTCTCTTTCTGAAGCCGTGCTCCTTCTTTCTCTGGCGCTTCTTAGGCTGGTAAGTTCTAAGCATTTACGGTCTCCTCCTTCCTTAGTTTGAAAAAAACCATGTGTCATATGATTATACAGTAAAAGACTTTAATTGTCAAGGTTTTCAAAGAAAATTCACATTTTCACATCTAATTCTTATTCCATATCGCAGTGAAGGTACAATCCTTATAGATCGCATACCAATCGTAATAGAAGCTCTGGGGTGTCAGAGTATAGTTATATTCGGCTATATACCAGCCGCCGAAGGTATAGCCCTCCTTTGTGGCGGTGGGGTAGTTTGGTATTGCCTCATAATAACAATCTCCGTGACGTATGGGATATGAGGTCGGACATCCCACGTCCATAATACCGCCCAGGGGATCGAAGCTGATGGTATAGGTCACGTCCTCGACCCATACCGCCGTAAAGGTGATATCCTCTTTGTAATTATAGGTATCGTGAACATATCGGGGCATATCAAGTGTATAGCCGTAACCGTTAACCCAACCCATAAAACGGTAGTTTTTGCGGGAAGGTACAGGAAGCTCGGGGATTATATCATAATAGTTGTCGCCCGTGTTGGCAAAATACTCATATACAACTCCCTCTCCCGCATCAAGGGTAAGGGTATAGTCCTTCTTTTCTTCCATACCGTACACGGGATATCCCAGTTCGTTTATCTTGTCATAAACCAGCTTTGCAATTATATCATACCCCGCCTGATTGAGATGCAGATCGTCTGCGGCAAGAAGTGATGGCGGTGTCCAGCCGTAGGAAAGATATTCGTTATCTCTGTCGGTGGGGGTAATGCCAAGCTCGGTAAGTCTTACGGGGTCTGCAAGATAGGGCTGAGCATCTATAAAGTGCTCACCGTATTTTGCCTTAAGCTCTGCGTTTATCTCCTTATATGCGGGAGCTCGGCGCTCGGCGGTCATACCGATAATAATATATCTGTCGCTTCCGTGATATTTTATCATCTTGTCTACAGTGTCGATAAGCTTATAACCCTGAGTAGCCGTATAGTCATTGTTATGTCCCGACCAGATGACCATAATATCGCTGTCTCTTTTATCAAGCATAGCGTAGGTATAAGCCTTGGTATAACCCTTGAGCGTAACACTCTGCCCTGCCTTGAGTCTGGCAAAATAATAGCTGTTGCCGCTGCGGGCAAGCGTTCCCTCAACACCGCCGATGGTTATGGGGTTGATAGCCGCATCCCCATAGTAATCAAAGAGAGTAAGTGTTCCGTTAAGGTCGCCCACAACCTCTATCTGCACGGCGGCAGTATCGGCAGGTATGGTAAAGGGCTTGACTATCACAGGCAAACCTCCCTGTCGCATTGCGATGATCTCGGCTGCCTCTGCTCCGATGCCGTAGTTCTTTGTCTCCATACCCGTCAACTGTGACAGTCTTCTGGGATAGGGATATTCTGCAATATCTGTCCAGCTTGTCATAATACCGTGGGTAAGAGAATCTCCCCAACAGACTATCCTGCCGGGTAAGTTTTCAATTTTTATTGTATAGTAGTTATAGGACTCATCGTCATACTGCACCGCGAAGGTATATACTCCGTTTGTAAGGTCGGAGACGGTTATTTTCCCGTCAACTATGGCTTGCGGCTTTATGACCTTACCTCCCGCCGCCTTTATCTCAGCCACAGAGGAGTACTCTCCCATAGCATAGCGGATCATCACAAGACCGTCGAGGTTACCGAAGGTAACGCTGTTGTCCCTCTGCTCAACGGCAGGTGTCTTTTTCTGTACGTTGTGGTTAAAAACCTTGATATAGCCGTTGTTATATTCTACGGTTATCGTAACTATTCCCTCATTGCGGTACTGGAGCTTATAGCTGTCGGCACCCTTGATGACCGTTTTTCCCGAATAGCTCCTTGAGCCCTCGGCACGCTTTGTTTCACCGGGGGTTGAATACTCGCCGTAAGCGGTGCGGATGACCTTGACGTCGGAGATATTTTTCACCGTTACCTGTAAGCCGTTGGGAATAAATTCGGGCTCTTCAACGGTAAGGTCTTTATGAAAAACATATTCTCTGCCGTCATTGTAACGCACAAGAACGGTGTGCATACCCAAACTCGAAACTGTATAGGTATAGCTGTCACGGTCACCTATCTTGGTAGAGGTGACGCGGACAATGTAGCCGTTGGTCTTTATCTCCTTGTAGCTGTCAAATTCACCTTTAGCTATGAAAAAATCCCTTGCCTCACTAAGTCCGTTTACGGTTATTTTTACACCGTAGGTATCAACCGAGGGCTCATTTGCCGAAACGGCAAAACCGAGCATGATAAAAACGGACAAGACCGCGATCAGAACAACCAATGCTTTTTTCATATTGCCACCTCTTTTCACCCTTATTTTACCATAAAACCTTTTATTTTGCAATAAAAAAGAATTCCCTGCCGAAGCAGGGAATTCCACATCAATTTTTTATTTTAATAGCCAAATCTGTTCATCAGCCACAGCGAGCACATTTCAACCCACTTGCCAACGTTACGGTGTGTTCTTGAATCGTAATTATCGCTGTCGGTATTGCGGTTGAATACGGTCATACCGTGGTCGCAGAAGTCCCAGAGATGGAACTCATAGTCGATATCAAAATCGTCAAGACGGTACGCGAAATCTATAGAATGCCATGTGGGAACAGCGGAGTCACGTCTTGTATGCCAGATAAAGCAAGGAGGAGTATCCTTGTCTATGGCATTTACTATATAATACTCAGGCTTACCCTCAGTTACGGGCATACCAAGCTCCTCAGGAGTGGGGGTGTCCTCACGCACGATGGGCGCAAGGTCATAGTCGCCGTATGCAAGAACACAGGCGTTGGGACGAAGATATTCGCCTTCCTCGGTATTCTTCCACTGGGTCGCGGCGATTGCACCCATTGTACCGCCCGCCGAAAAGCCCATAACCGCAAGTGCATCGGGGTTTATATTCCATTCTTTGGCGTTATCTCTTACAGTTTTGATAGCCCACATCATTTCTGTTGTAGCAGTTTTCCAGGAGCAAGCGTCACCCGTTGTATAGGTGAGCACAAAGCAGGAAAAGCCTTGACCTAAAAAGGTAAGTGCTACAGGCTCTGCCTCAGAGCAGCTTATATCGTTAAATCCGCCGCCGGGACAGATAAGTATTGCGGGGTGGCATTTGTTCACCTTGCCCACGATATCCCACTGATATGTTTCGTGGATATAACAATCAAGATATGCGGTGTCCGAAAAAGTAATTCTCTTGTATATCATAACAGTATCACGCCTGCCTTTTCACATTCATCTACCGTGTACTGATCCCAGAGGGAAACCTGTACTTCACCGATGTGTGCCTTGCCGAGAAGCAGCATACAGAGTCTTGACTGACCGATACCTCCGCCCATGGTAAGGGGAAGCTCGCCATTTAAAAGCATCTCATGGAACATAAGCTCTGCTCTGTCCTCGCAGCCCGCTTTTTTGAGCTGTTCACGAAGGGAACTTTCGTCTACACGGATACCCATAGAGGATATCTCAAAGGCACAGTCAAGCACCTCGTTATAGAACATAATATCACAGTTAAGCGCCCAATCGTCGTAGTCGGGGGCTCTGCCGTCGTGGGGCTTGCCGGACTTAAGCTTATCGCCTATCTGGAGAATACAAGCGGTCTTGTGTTCTCTCAGGTACGCGTTTTCTCTTTCCTTTCCTGTCATATCCGGGTACATATCCTCAAGCTCCTGTGTGGTAACAAAAGCTATGTTGGGGCAAAGCTCAACGTCTACATCAGGGAACTTATACTTGACCTCGTCAAGGGTATAGAGTATTGCCTTGACTATCTTTGTAACGGTGGACTTAAGGTAATCAAGGGTTCTGTCCTCGCGGGTGATGACCTTCTCCCAGTCCCACTGGTCTACGTACACCGAATGAAGATTGTCAAGATCCTCGTCACGGCGGATAGCGTTCATATCTGTATAGAGACCCTTGCCTACCTTGAATTCATATCTCTTAAGCGCCAGTCTCTTCCACTTTGCAAGAGAGTGAACTATCTCGGCGTCGTGTCCTGCTGCTCTTACGTCAAAGATAACCGGACGCTCAACGCCGTTCAAGTTATCGTTAAGACCCTTTGCGGGATCAACGAAAAGAGGTGCGGAAACGCGCTTGAGATTCAGGGCAACACAGAGCTTGTCCTCAAAGCTTCTCTTGATGTGTCCGATAGCAGACTGGGTATCGTAAAGACCAAGTGTAGACTTGTAGCCTTCGGGAATAAATGTTTTTGACATTTTTATCTCTCCAAAAATAAAATACATAATATTATAGCATATTGAATTTCGTTTTTCAATATGCTATAATCAATTATCTTATAAATAAAGGAAAATGAAAATGAGTTCAGTTATTTCAGCAATATCCACTCCTTACGGTCGCGGCGGTGTCGCTATGATACGCGTTTCGGGTCATGGGGCAATAGAGATATGCGACAAGATATTCAAGGGAAGAAAGCCTCTTTCTGACGTAGAAGCCAACAAGGCTGTCTACGGCAATATTGTCCTTGGCGGCGAGGTCATCGACGACGGTGTATTCACCGTGTTCCGCGCTCCTCATTCCTTTACGGGAGAGGATACGGTTGAAATATGCTGTCACGGCGGTATTCTTATAACCCAGAAGGTACTTTCGGCTACCTACGGTGCAGGCGCAAGACCTGCAGAGGCAGGTGAGTTTACCCGACGTGCCTTTTCATCAGGAAGGTTGTCCCTTTCAGAAGCCGAGGCGGTAATAGACCTTATAGATGCCGAGTCAAACGAGCAGCTTAAGCTTGCCCGTTCCCACGCAGACGGAGTTATGACCAGAGCCATCGAGTCTATCCGTGAGGAGCTGGTTTCGCTTATTTCACAGATATACGTTTTCGTTGACTATCCCGACGAGGATCTAAGTGACGTTACACCTGAGGAAGCAACAGAGCGTACAAGGGTGCTGCTTTCCAAAGTCGAAAAGCTCTGCCGAAGCTACGGCACGGGCAAGGTCATCCGTGAAGGTATAGACACCGTAATCTGCGGCAAGCCCAACACAGGAAAATCCTCTCTGCTCAATGCTCTCTCGGGCTATGACAGAGCGATAGTGACCTCTGTTCCCGGTACCACCCGCGACACGGTGGAGGAGCGTATAAATCTCGGCAGACTTACCCTCAATCTCTGCGATACCGCAGGTATACATGACACCGAGGACGAGGTGGAGCGTCTTGGGATCGAGCGCTCTATCAGAAAGATAGAGGATGCTCAGCTTACCCTTGCCGTTTTTGACGGTTCAAATCCTCTTGATGAAGAGGACAAAGAGGTTATCGCAAGACTTGACCCCGCAACAAGTATAATCATCATCAACAAGGGTGATATCGGCTGTGTTCTCGCCGAAAGTGATTTCGAAGGCTTTGAAAATATGGTTTATATAAGCGCAAAGAACAACGAGGGCACCGAAATGCTCACCGAGATAGTTGAGGCTATGTTTATGTCAAACGCCATAGACTACACAAAGGATGCTATCATCTCAAACGCAAGACAGTTCGCCTGCGCCGAGACCGCAAGAGCATCTCTCGAAAACGCCCTTGCTTCCCTTACCGAGGGCTATACCCCCGACGTGGGTGCAATGGAGCTTGAGCTTGCTCTGGGAGCTTTAAGCGAGCTTGACTCCCGCAAGGTAAGCGAAGAAGTGGTAAATGCAATATTCTCAAGATTTTGTATAGGCAAGTAAAAAGACCCGAATTCGGGTCTTTTTTAGTTGAATTTGAAAGAATAAAGCTTTGCGTTATTCATCTCAAAGGTAAGGATAACGTTATTGGAGGTAAGCTCGCCGTCAAAGGTGATAGTCTTTGCAATTTCATCACCTGTGATCCAGCCGCTGGTAACGGAGTTACCGCTTGCATCGGTCATAGTTACCTTGACCTGACCGCTGAAATTAAGCTCAAGACTGTTACCTTCTTTAATAAGAGGCTTGGTTTCGATCTTTGTTCCCGTTGCCGCCATAAAGCCGTCGGTACGTACTGTGTAGCGGCAGAGGATATCGCACTTCTTTGATGAATCGTATTCATCCATAAAGAAGGATATCTCCCTTTCGCTTGTCTGTATCATACCTGCGGTAGGATAGCCGCAGTCGGGGTAAACGTACATCTGACCTGCAGAAGGAGCAAGGATAGGACCGCCTGATCTGTTCCAGTTAAGAAGATCACGGCTACTCATAAAGTAAACGTCTGTCCATTTCTCCCCTGCCGAGTCAAGAACGAAGTGTGTAGGCATACCGATATAGAGACCTTCGCTTCTCTCATACTGGGTGATAGCGTTGGCGTACATCTGTATATCCTTGCCGTCCTTATATACGATAGGCTCGGGTGTGGTCCAGTTGATACAGTCGTCACTGTATGCCACTCTTGTATCACGGACAAGGTTGGTAGGGTTATACTCTACGTATTCACGGCTGAGGTTATAGTTGCCGTTTTCGTGGAAGCCACGAACAAAGGAAACGTACTGACCCCTTGCCTCGTCCCAGAATACGGTGTTGAGGGTGTCAAAGAAGCATCCTCCCGTTTCCTCGGGACGTCCCATCATCTTAGTCTCATCCGGCCAGAAATCAAAATAATCGCCGTTGTTCTTGGTATGCTCAAGGAATAGACCGTCGCCCCACTGACCGTAAATACCCTTGATCTTTTCGGTAGCGTTGGGGTTGTTATCATAGAAAACGTAAAGTGCCGAAGGGCTTACCAGCTCGCTTGTAACGATGTTGGTATAGCTCTCACCGGTATAGGTGTTGGATTTAAGATTTGCTCTTTTCCAGGTAAGACCGTCGGTAGAGGTGAGATAACAAACTCTGCGTCTGTTGGAGAAGCCTGTATAATACATACGGTAGGTGCCGTCAGGCATTTCTACGATGTTGGGAAATACGATACCGCCTGTCTCGTAAGCCTTGTTGAAGGTAAACACAGTCTCCTTCTTGACGTAATCGCCGTTGACTATGGAATAGTTACCGTCAGCTATGATACCGTCCTCCCAGAGCATCTGACGGTTACTGCCTATCTCAACGCTGTCAGCAAAGGCGTCCTCAACGGTAACGGTATAGTAGTTATAGCTCTCGTCATCATACTGAACGCAGAAGCTGTAAAGTCCCGCTTCCAGTCCCTTGATAACGATATTTCCGTTTTCGTCGATATTTGATGGCTTAAGTGTAACGCTGCCCTCTGCGCGCTTGATATCACCGACGGCGGTATATCTGCCCTTGGCATATCTGAGGTTTACAAGTCCGTCAAGATTGGAGAATGTGAGCTTTCCCGCACCCTGTGCAAGTACGGGCTTCTTCTTTGCCACGTTATAGTGATATTTGGCAACGTAGCCGTTATTATATTCTACTATAACGGTAACTGCACCCTCGTCACGGTACTGAATGGTGTAGGGGTCCTTGCCCTTTATTGCAGCCTTTGCGGAGAAGTTACGGATAGTGGAGGTAGCCTTAAGCTCCTTTGTGGTATTCCAG
>JAZRQH010000026.1:0-3508 GCA_045649645.1 Eubacteriales bacterium | reverse complement strand
GGACGAGTCACCCATAAGAGCCTTGACGTCTACAAATGTATCGGGGGTAACGCCGTATTTTTCTACAAAGGCAGGGGTGTCAAAGGTCAGTGTATCGTTGTTTGTCGCAAGGAGGATGTTGACGTTATCTCCTATAAGCTGAAGTGAATCGCGGTCACCTGTCAGCACGTAGGCAAAGATTCCTTCCTTGGACGCCGCCTCGGCATAGGTACCGAGGATATCGTCAGCCTCGTAGCCCTCCATAGATACCACAGCCATACCCAGAGCCGCACACATTTCCTTAGCATAGGGTAGCTGCTGCGCAAGTTCATCAGGCATACCGTGACGGTTTGCTTTATATAAGTCATACTCCTTATGACGGAAGGTAGGGGCTTTAAGGTCAAAGGCAACAGCCGCATAGTCGGGCTTATATTGCTCTAACTTCCCCCACAGAATATTGGTCATACCGTACACCGCATTGGTAGGCAAGCCCTCCTTTGTAGAGAGAGGACGTATACCGTAGAAAGCTCGGTTCAGTATAGAATTTCCGTCGATAACAAGTAATTTTTTCATTTTTTATATTCCTTAATTATAGTTATATATAATTCATTATACACCAAAATCGGGATAAAGTAAATAAGAGAATTTGTATATTGATTTTATTTCTGAAATATAGTATAATTATAAAAATATTTTAAGAAAGGAGGAAAGAAAAATAGGACTGTTCAGCGGACTCTTTAAAAAGATGACCCCTGTAAGTATCAAGCCGAAGGCAGTTGTTTTTGTTGATTATGAGCATTGGTACATCTCCATGACCAAGATGCATGACCGCAAGCCCGATATCAAGGGTTGGTATGCGGATATGTCAAAGAAGTACAACGTTTCTGAGGTTTGCTTTTTCGGAGATTTTTCAAACCAGTCGCTTCGAAGTGAGATACCCCGTATCCGCGAGGTGACCAACTTTGTTATCGAAACACAGAACGCTTCCAACCATCACAAGAAGGACTACACCGATTTTATCATGCTGGATCATATCTACCAGCGCGCTATGACCGCCCACGATGTCGACACCTTTATCATTTTCTCGGGCGACGGACATTTTTCATCGGTGGTAAGCTTCCTTAATATCAAAATGGAAAAGAACGTAGGAATCTACGGTGTAAAGGATGCCATAAGCAATCAGCTTAAAAACTCGGCTTCATGGGTCATTGAGCTTCCCAATACAAAGGCGGAGAATCTGGAATATTACAGGATGATACTCCGCAACCTGCGCAACCTGCAGAACGCCCAGAAGGGCAAAAAGAAAAAACAGCGTCCCGCATTCTGGCCTACAGTTGAGGCTGTTTCAAAGTATAACGATGCGGACAAGGAAAAGGTTGCCGACGCACTTCGCAAAATGATCGAAGAGGGTTATATCTATCAGACCCAGGAGCGCATCATGTCAAAGACCATCAAGGTCTTACAGGTAAATTGGGACAAGGTCAAAAAAGACGAAATATTTCAATAAATAAAGGCAGTCGTTTGACTGCCTTTATTTATTAATGCGGAATTCGGAGTGCGGAATGCGGAATTGAATGAAGAAAACAGTTGACTACTGTCAACTGTTTTCATTTGATTTTCAATATTCTTTTTGCGATTTTGTGATTGCTACAAGAATTTTTAATATTTCCTGACAATCTTCATAGATACTTAAGAATGCTTTGTGTTCTATATATGAGCTTTCATGTAATAATTCAAGCCAATATTCGCATTCACTTAACTTCTTTTAAGGCAATATTCATTTTAGCAAAGAAGTCGGGTCTCGTTTGACCACGGGTAGCTTCTCGAACATTTGCACCTATACTGGTACCGCACCTCAGCAGTTGCTTTGACATGACGTATTCATTTTTTTCGTCGATGAGATAATTATACAATTTAATTATCCTCAGAGCAAACTGCTTGCTTTTATCAACTATTAAGTTATCTTTCATCTTTGTAGTTCCTGCTTTTCGGTATGCCGAAAAGCTTCCTTTAATTCCGAATTTCGCATTCCGAATTCCGAATTATTTCTCTGAAGCTTTGTAGATCATATCGAGCATCTCAATAACCTTGAGAGCCTGAGTTGCGGTAACGGGTACGGGCTTGTCGTTGACAAGACAGTCAGCGAACTCGTGGATACAGTTGCGGAACTCCTTTTCACCCTTGAGGTTTGCGGGAACCACCTTGTAGGAATAGTCGGGGTCGGGAAGGATGATGTTCATGTTATCCTCGGTACGCTCTACACCTGCCTTGGTGCCGTAGATGTTGGTGAAGAGCTTTTCCTCGCTTATCATGGTGCCAAAGGAGACCTCCATGCTGATAGACATACCGTTCTTGAACTTGAGAAGTGCGGTACACATATCCTCGCTCATGTCCTTTGCCGCCTCAGGGGGAACGGGACCGTCCATAGTGAACTTGCGGTAAGAACAAGCGGAAACCGACTCTATCTCGGGAAAATCTGTTATGAACATAGCAAGGTCAAGCAGGTGAACGCCCAGGTCACGCAGAACTCCGCCGTTTGCCGCCTTAGAGTTGTACCAGCTTCTGTCGGAGATAACTCCGCCGATATTGTCCTTACCTGAGGGAGTCATACCGAGAGGACGGCGCCAGCCTGTGCGGATGTGATATACCTCGCCGAACTGACCTTCCTTGAACATGCGTCTCATATACTGAGCCGCAGGGATAAAGCGCTGATTCTGAATTATCATCAGCTTACCCTTTGCCTTCTTCTCTGCTTCAACAAGGAGCTTGCCTTCTTCAGCATTTATAGCCATGGGCTTTTCAAGAAGAACGTTATATCCCGCCTCAAGCAGCTCTATGGTAACACTTACGTGCATAGAGTTGGGAAGGGCGTTACTTATCATGTCAAGGTCGGGGTTTTCCTCCATGAGCTTATGATAATCTGTATAGGTCTTTTCTATATTATATTTTTCCTGTAAGGTGCGAAGTCTCTCGGGGTTTCTGCCGCAGATAGCCACAAGCTCGGTATGCTCGCAGTCCATAAAGGCATCAATATGTCTCTCTGCAATAAATCCGCAGCCTAAAAGAGCGCACTTTAAGATCTTTTTAGCCATTTATAAATACCTCTTTGATTTTAATAACTACACTTATTTTACCTTATTACGAAAATAAAGTCAAGTGAAAAAGGCTTTTGCCCACGGGCAAAAGCCTTTATGTTTTTAAAATCAGTTAAACTTGAAAGAGTAAATGCTTGCGTCACTCATTTCGATCTCCATGACAACTTCCTTGCCTGCGAAATCTGCGGGAGTGCCGTTTTCAAAGCCAACGATACGGTCAACCTTGTCGCCCATTACTTCCTTGGAGTAGAGCTCGTTGCCGTCAGCGTCACGAAGCTTAAACTTCATGTAACCGAGAGCGGAGGTAGCAAAGTTGATCTCAAGCTCCTTAGCGTCATAAACGAAGGGCTTGGTTACAAGCATCTGAGGCTTGAGGGTAGCGGTTCTGGAAACAAAGCCGTCAAGTCTGAGAGAATATCTGTAGAGCTTGGTAG
>JAZRQH010000025.1:0-9463 GCA_045649645.1 Eubacteriales bacterium | reverse complement strand
CCAGCCAACAATATTACATTTTCTTACTCCTGTAAAACGCAATTCAATTGGTTTATTACACTGACTATGTAATACCATTTCAATGCTGTGCTCAATCAATGCGCCATTTGCCATAGCACCCTTATCATTAACAAATGCTCCGCTATGATAGTTTATTGATACTATACAGCTATCGTGAAAGCCGCTATATTCTTTCATCAAATTTTCAATATCAATTTCATTTTTTATTTCATTCCACATATAGCACCAAAACTCCTTCTTTTATTCCCGCGATAGTTCTTCGTCAAATTCAGATTTATCGAACAATTTCACATAACACGACGAGAACCGTTATATGTGCTCCGTCACTTTTTACCCCAAACGTCCGCTGATTTTACGTTTTATTGAATTTGACACAACACGGAATCCGAAAAACGGCATTGCCCAGGCATAAACTGCCAGCAAAACAGGTATCAACAGAAGAAACGAAGAAGCAAGCCCGCCGTTAAAGCAGAGGCCTATAAGACATGCCTCAAAAATTAATGCAACCAGGACAAATATGCTCATGAGTATTTTAACTGCAAGTCTTAATTTGAAATTTAAGCTTACCTTTGTTTTATCGCCCGCTTCACAAAAGACAGCTTCTATAAGCGGAGAAAAGGAATCAAAAAATAATATATTCTTGTTTTTTCTTGTTGCGACTACATGATCATCAACATTTTTGATACCGTACTGCTCTTCTTCGAGCACGGCAATACATATCTTTTCAGTCTCTGTACTGTCATATTTACTCATAAGGTCTGCCGAAAAATCTAAAAATGATAAGAACTTTCTTTTCAAATAAATCACCTGCTTTCAAAGGTCTTACGTTAACCGTAACCCGGTTTAACTCCTTTGGACTATTATCATAGACCTTATACTGATTATACTCTATATCCACAATTCTGTCAACCTCAACTGTTAAATTATCAAATGTTATTGCAAAAAAATATATAATATTATATAATAATTATATAAATATATATTGGAGAACGTTATGGTAAAGATACTTCACACAGCAGACATGCATCTGGACAGCCCTTTTACCCTTATGGACGCCTCTCTTTCCGAGGCGAGAAGAGCAGACCTGCGCTCTGCCTTTTCTGCCCTTATGATGTACGTCAAGGACAATAATATAGATATACTGCTTATTGCAGGAGATATGTTCGAGCACGAATACGCTACAAAGGAGACTATTGCTCTGGCGGTAAGAGAGTTCGAAAAGGTACCCGAGTGCCGTATAATCATATCCCCCGGCAACCACGACCCCTATACGTCAAGCAGCGTATACAAAAAGTGTCAGTTCCCCGAAAACGTATATATATTCACCGAGCCTACCATGTCGGTATTCTCCTTTGACGATATAGGAGTTGACGTGTACGGCTACGCCTTTACCTCACCCTCAATGGAGCGTAACCCCTTTATAGGCAAGAAGCCCCTTCACCCCGAGCGTATGAACATACTCTGTGCTCACGGTGACACCTCCTCTCCCATCTCAAGATACTGCCCCATAACCGAGGCGGATATCGCTGACAGCGGCTACGACTACGTGGCTCTGGGTCATATCCACACGGGCAAGGAGCCCACAAAGGTGGGGGATACCGTTTACGCCTACTGCGGCTGCCTTGAGGGCAGAGATTATTCCGAGTCGGGACACAAGGGTGCTCTGTACGGCGAATTTATAAAGGACGAAAACGGCTTCAGACATAATATCAGACCTATCCGCTTCTCAAGAAGAAGATATGCCTCCCACCGACTGAACGTAACCGGCGCTCATACCATAGAGGAGGTCACCGAGGCGGTAGCAAAGAAGATAATCGACAAGGGCTACGGCGAGGACACCCTGCTTCGTATCACCCTTGAGGGTAACGTGTCTCCCGATCTGGTCATATCTCAAAGCAGAGTGGAGGCGGGTATACGCAGTCTCTACACCTTTGAGCTGATAGATTCCACCCTTCCGCTCTACGACGCTCAGGCTCTGAGAAACGATCCCACCATAAAGGGTGCCTTCTTTGAGGCTCTGCTTCCCTTACTGGAGGGCGGTGACCCCGAGCAGAGAGAGGCGGCGGCTCTGGCTCTGCGCTACGGCCTTGCCGCAATCGACAACAACGATATCATTGATTTTTAAAAGGAGCCGAAAATGTATATAGAGAGCTTACACATAGGTGATTTCGGCGGTACGAAAAACCGTGATATTACCTTTGAAAACAAGGTCAATATAATAGAAGGCGCAAACGAAAGCGGTAAGTCTACCCTTGCGTCCTTCATCAGCTTTATGCTCTACGGCTTCTCGGACAAGTCTCAGCGCAAGAGATACTATAGCTGGGGTACCACCTCGGCATCGGGTACCATGACCGTGGTATGCGGCAATAAGAGATACCGTATCGAGCGCGAGCATATAGAGACCACGGGCGACAAGGTGAAGATAATAGACCTTGACACCAATCTCCCTGCCTTTGAGGGCAAAAAGCCCGAGGAGGTGTTCTTCTCGGTATCGGGAGATATATTCAATCATACCGCATACGTAGAACAGGCCGCAGGCGGCTACGTAGGAGGCAAAAAGATCTCCGCATCTATCGAAAATATCCTCTTCTCTGCCGACGAGAACGTTGATACCGCAAAGTCTCTTAAGAGACTGGACGACGCCAGAGTTATGCTCCAGCACAAGCGCGGCAAGGGCGGAAAAATATACGAGCTCTCGGAGGAGAGAGACGCCCTGATACGCCGTCTTGACGCCGCAAAGGCTGCAAACAGCGGTATCATCGAAAAGGAAGGCACCCTCCGCGATACCAAGAGGACCATCGAAGCAAACGAAAAGAAGCTGAGCGATCACAAGGAGCTGTTGGAATACTACGAAAACGCCAAGGCTTACCGTACATACAAAAAGTATCGCACCTTAAAGAAAAAGGCTGCCGAGCTTGAGACCCTGAACGAGGCTCTCAAGGCAAGCTATACCCACGAGGGATTTTTGCCCGACGAGGCTTATATCGAAAGAATGCAGTCCCTTGAGGACGAGATATCCCGTCTTGACGAGACCGCAAACGAGCTCCACCGTGAGGCGGAGCAGCAGAGACTGCGTAACAGCGACCTCTTTGAGATGTCACTCTTCATCGACCGAGTTAATGAAAGAGGCGGTATAGACGAGGTCGTCCGTAACTATAAAAAGATAGGCAAGCGCAAGAGCACTATGACCGTTACTGCCGTGCTGAGCTTTGTTCTGGCTGCGGCTCTGGGCGTGTTCACCGCACTCTTCCAAAAGAGCATTGCTTCCCTTCTGGTATACGGAGGCTTGGGTGCGCTTTCGCTTCTGCTTATAGGACTTATACTGGTGGTGTGCGCCTCCAGACAGAAGATAAACGAAAACGAGTTCCTTGCTGAGCTTGACGTAGACTCCAAAAAGGACTTCAACGAGGCGGTAAGCCGCTTTGTCACCGACGAAAACAAGCTCTCCCTCCACAACTCCCGTGTGCGTGACCTTGAGGACAAGTACAACAAGGTCCTCAGAGCAAAGCAGGAAAAAGAGGATGCCGCCATGTCAGAGGCCTTCCGATGGGGCAGAACAGACCGCGAGGAGGCTCTGCGTAAGGCAAAGGAAGTGCTCAAGCTCATCAAGGAAAACAGAAGCGAAGCAGAAAAATACGCCATCGCCCGCGATGCCTTCAAGGAACAGGCGGAGGCTATAGATCCCGTTGCCGTAAAGGAAGCTCTTGCAGGCAGACCCTACACCGAGGATGCCTTTGATATGAATGCGGTAAACGAGGCTATGCGGGAAAACGATTTCTACACAAAGACCACCGAGCATCTTAAGGATAACGCTACCGCCCTTGAAAAGGAGCTGGCTGTGCTCCACGCTACCCGTGAGGATCCTACCCTCTTGAACGACCGTGTCAATGAGCTCAGCGTAACTATAGCCGACCTTACCAAAAAGCTCAACGGATATACCCTTGCATACGAAAAGCTTACCGAGGCTTCCGAGATACTGCGCTCGGGCGTTTCTCCCCGACTTGCGGAAACCGCGGCAAATTTACTGTCCCGTATGACCGACGGCAGATACGATAAGATCGGAGTGACCAAGGACCTTGATATGAAATACGAGGCAGAGGGCAAGAACCGCGACCTTGAATATATGAGTGCAGGTACCCGTGACCTTGCTTACTATGCTCTGAGACTTTCGCTTATCAGACTGCTCTACAAAAACGAGCTGCCTCCGATCATCTTTGACGAAAGCTTTGCACGTCTTGACGACAGACGTATGGACAACTTCTTCGCCGTTATGGCACAGGAGGATATGCAGGCCCTTGTATTCACAAGTCAGACAAGGGATGCAAGACATATGTCTGACCTTGGCATAAGCTTTAATCACATTAAGCTATGAAATTACAAAAACTGATAGCCATCTTCGGCGTCCTTGTTTTCATAGCCTTTACCCCGATTATTTCCCTTGTTTTTACGGGAATGTCGGTATTGGGTATGACAATAGGTATACTGATATTCCTGTTTGGAGTATTTATGCCGAGGGTGCTTGAATATCTTAAAAAGCATAAAGTCATACGGGCGCTGATATGTATATTCCTTATACTGGCGCTGGTTTGGGCGGCGTTCTGCTCGGTGCTTCTGTTAGCGGCGGGGATGCGAAGAACAAAGGACTCGGATACCGTCATAGTCTTGGGCTGTCAGATCAAGGGCGAGCGTCCCTCAAAGATGCTACGTCAGCGTCTTGACAAGGCTTACGCTTATCTGGAAGAAAATCCCGACGCCGTTGCCGTAATGTCAGGCGGACAGGGCCCCGATGAGATAATGCCCGAGGCCCGGGCGATGTATAACTACCTTGTGGATAAGGGAGTTGCCCCCGACAGACTCTACGTAGAGCCGGATTCCCACAACACGGAGCAGAATATGAGGTACTCTGCCGAGATAATAAAAAAGGAAGGACTTGACACAAACGTAGTGGTCATAACCCAGTCCTTCCACCAGTACCGCGCCTCGGTCTATGCAAAGGAAGCGGGACTTAATGCTTACGCTCTCAACTGCAAGACCAATCCCGGAACGCTTCCCACCTATTGGCTCAGAGAGATGTTTGCTATAGTCAAAATGTATCTTGTGTTAATATAAAAACGGTTGCCGCTTGGCAACCGTTTTTAAAACATATAGAACTCAAGATCAGTAAATATCTGTGACATTTCAAAGGGATACTGTGTGCGAAGCTCCTCTATGCGCTCTGCCGACGTGGTATAGATATCACCGTTAACAAGCTCGTAGGCGATATTGCTCTCGGTACCGAAGCTTACCGTTACCGCAAGACCGCTTGCGGGAACAAGGGTAGATATCCTGAAGTCATACCCGCCGTCCTCACGGACAGTAAGGGTGTACAGCTCTCCGCTGTCTCTGACAACGCATCTGTAGGAACGGTTGAAGCACTGTACAAGCTCAGGCTTGCCCTCATCCATCTCAAATACAGCAAGGACCGCTCCGTCCGAGCGAACAAAGAAGAGCTCGGGAATGCTGTCGGAATTTATATCTATCACCTTATAACCAAAGGCTTTTTCGTCAACGTTTGCAAAGTCGGCCTTTGCGTCACGCAGCATATTATTCCAGTTGTCCTGTTGCTCGCCTGTGGGGGAGAGATATCCGCCTGACTCAAGCTTGCCTTCAAAATCCTTTTCAAACAGAGCGTCTACAGTCTGCGAAAGCTTAGCCACCACCCCATCGTAATCCGAGGGGGTCTTTTCTTTTTTTGCCGTGCAGGAGCAAAGGGATAAGATTATTGCTGCACATACTAAAGCTGATATTATTCTTTTCATTATTTTTCTCCTCTGCTGTCGGAAAAATCTATACCCATCTGCTCTCTTGCCTTCTCCATAAGCTTGGCTTCGGCGGCAGACAGCTGATTAAATCGGGGTGTGCGCTCCCCGTTTATCTGTGCGATAAAATCCTTTAATTCGTAATACATTACAGGCTTGCCCGCAAGGGTCTCGTAAACCTCTTTCGTTGCGTCACGGAGTATGAGGGTAAGCTGGGTGGGCTTTGAAACACGGTCTATAATGATGCTTCCGCCCTCGCCCTGTATCTCGGAGGGAAGCACGCCTTGTGTGATCTTTGACCAACGCAAGGTCGCCGTCATATCGGGATAAGAGCATATCATGGTTCCCTGTCCGTCGATGCTGCCCGGCAAGAACACCGCCTTTGACATAAAGTCAATCGGCTCGCCGAAGAGCTGGAGCATAAGGCTGACGGGATAAACTCCCAGATCCATAAATGAGCCGTTCCAGAGGGTGGGATCAAATGCGTTCTCTACCGTTCCGTTCTTGAATTTATCGTACCTTGAGGAATACTGACAGAAGCAAAGATCAACTCTTCTCACCTTGCCGATACGGGGCAGCAGCTCCATGATCTTATAGGTTCCCGGCACGTGGGCGGACATCATAGCCTCCATAAATACGACCCCGTTATCCTTTGCCGTGTTTATCATATTCATAGCGCCCGCAAAGCTTTTGTGCATGGGCTTTTCGCAGAGAACGTGCTTGCCTGCCCGTAGCATCATCACCGCCTGTTCCTCGTGACAGCAGTTGGGACTGGCTATATAAACTGCGTTGATCTCCTTGTCCGAAGCCATAGCGTCAAGATCGGTATAGACCTTATCAAAGCCCCACTTGTCGGCATAAGCTCTGCCTGTGTCATAGCTTCTTGAATATATGGCGTAGAGATTTATTTCATTAAAAAGCTTCGTTGACTCAAGCATCTCGTCAACTACGAAATTTCTGCCTATAACTGCTAAATTTATCATATCAAAGCTCCTATATAAATACACCTTTGATTATATAATATTTTGTCTGTTAAGTCAAGAAAAAGGAGCCCGAAGGCTCCTTTAAATATTCATTTCTTGTGACAGGCATCCTTCATAGCGCATGAGCTGCAACCGCAGCCGCAACCGCTCTTGCCGCTTTTTTTATCCTTTACCATCTTAATGACGATAAGCGCAACTGTTAAAGCAAGCACCGCAACTATGCCTATGTTGCCTAAGTTTTCTACTATCCAGTTCATGCCTTCTTACCCTTTCTTATTATCATAAAGAGCATAAACGCCATAACCGCAAGTGCAGCGATAAATCCAACAAGGTTAAAGCCACCTGTAAGTGCTGCACCTATCTGATATATCATAAGAGATACGGCATATGCAAACACACACTGATAACCGATAGCAAAGGCGGTCCATTTTCCGCTGTTCATTTCACGGTATATTGCTCCCATAGCTGCAAAGCAGGGTGCACAGAGGAGATTGAACACGAGGAAGCTAAAGCCTGCAAGAGGTGTAAGACCGTTGAAGTTAAGAACCTCAAATACCGCAACAACCTCTTCCTTTGCCATAAGACCCATCAAGGTCGCAACCGCAGCCTCGGGGGCATCAAAGCCGAGAGGTGCAAATATCCAGGCGATAGCGTTGCCTATCATACCAAGGATACTGTCCGCAAGAGGCATATCAACGCTGAATCCAAAGCCTGCGTCTGTTGCTCCAAAGCGTGACAGGACCCATATAACAACGGTGGAAAGAAGAATGACCGTACCTGCCTTCTTGATAAAGGACCAACCGCGCTCCCAGGTAGCGCGCATTACGTTACCAAACGTAGGCATATGGTAGGCGGGAAGCTCCATAACGAAGGGGGCAGTCTCGCCTGCAAATAGCTTGGTCTTTTTGAGCATAATACCCGACACCACTATAGCCGCAACACCTATAAAGTATGCGCTGGGTGCAACCCACCAGGCACCGCCGAAGAGCTGAGCAGCTATAAGTGCGATTATGGGAAGCTTAGCTCCGCAGGGGATAAAGGTGGTGGTGATGATAGTCATACGGCGGTCGTGTTCGTTTTCAATAGTACGGGACGCCATGATTCCGGGAACACCGCAGCCTGTACCTACAAGTATCGGAATAAAGGATTTGCCCGAAAGACCGAACTTTCTGAATATCTTATCCATAAAGAATGCTATACGGGACATATATCCGCACGCCTCAAGGAACGAAAGCATCAGGAAGAGCACCAGCATCTGGGGTACAAAGCCTAAAACTCCGCCCACACCCGCAACGATACCGTCAAGGATAAGGCTACTGAGCCATACGGGACAGTTGGCGGGAAGGATAGACTCAATTAGCACGGGTACACCCGGCACGTCAAGACCGAAAAATTTCCAGCCCTCACCGAAAAGTCCGTCGTTTGCCCAGTCAGTTGCCCATGTTCCAACGGTTGATACCGAAATATAGTATACAAGGAACATTATCACCGCAAAGATGGGAAGAGCCAAAATACGGTTGGTAAGAATTCTGTCTATCTTATCGGAGGTAGATAGTCTGCCCTTGTTCTTCTTTACGTAACAGCGGCTCACCACGTCTTCGATGTAGAGGTAGCGCTCGTTAATTATGATGCTTTCCGCATCATCCTCGAGCTTATTTTCAACTGCCTGAATATCCTTTTCTATATGCTCAAGCTTCTGCTTGTCAAGATCCAGCTCCTCAAGGACCTTTGGATCACGCTCAAAGATCTTGATAGAATACCATCTCTGCTGAGACTGGGGTCTTTCGTGAACAGCCGCCTCCTCAATATGAGCGAGAGCGTGCTCAACGATGCCGCTGAAAAAGGGCTGATATCCCACTACTCCTCTGCCCGCCGCAACGATGGCAGCATCTGCCGCTTCCACAAGACCTGTTTCCTTAAGTGCGGAGATCTCAACTATCTTACAGCCAAGCTCAGCTGAAAGCTTATCTATATCTATCTTATCGCCGCGCTTATTTACTATATCCATCATATTGATGGCGATAACAACGGGGATACCAAGCTCAATAAGCTGAGTAGTAAGATAGAGATTTCTCTCTAGATTAGTACCGTCAACAAGATTAAGTATTACGTCGGGACGCTCACCTACAAGGAAATTTCTCGCCACTATCTCCTCGGGAGTATAGGGAGAAAGAGAGTATATGCCGGGAAGGTCAACAACGGTCACACCGTCAGACTTTTTCAGTCTTCCTTCCTTCTTTTCCACGGTTACACCGGGCCAGTTTCCTACAAACTGGTTTGAGCCTGTAAGAGCATTGAACAGCGTTGTCTTACCGCTGTTGGGATTGCCCGCCAGTGCTATCTTGATCTCTGCCATAAAAACGTCCTTTCGCAAGTTAGCGTGCGCTAACTGCATTTCATGAAAAATATGGGGTTATACCCCTTTTTAGTGAAAATTACATAATTTCTATCTTTTCCGCTTCGGATTTGCGGATAGAGAGCTCATAGCCTCTTACCGACAGCTCCAAGGGGTCACCCAGAGGTGCGACCTTACGGACATATATTTCAACACCCTTGGTGATGCCCATATCCATGATACGGCGGCGAAGCGCACCCTCACCGTGGACCTTTACGACCTTACAGCTCTTACCGACCTTAACGTCCTTTAATGTGTTCATCGGT
>JAZRQH010000024.1:0-6406 GCA_045649645.1 Eubacteriales bacterium | reverse complement strand
TTCTTTGCAAGGCAAGCCACCTGAGCGTCAACACGCTTGTTTTCATCAATGAAGTGAAGCGCACGAAGTACCGCACGGTCACCGAACTTCTCACGAAGCACGGGGATGTTCTCGATAACCTCTGTGTCGGTGATGTCACCCAGCACGTCTCTGCCAAAATAACCTGCTACCGCCTTCATCTCAGCGGGGATTGCTGCATAATCGTCGGTCAGGTCGGTGTGGTTGCCGCCTGTATTGATGATGCAAAGGCTGTAGCCGTGAGCGGTAAGGTCAAAGTCAGGCGCTTCGATCTTAGGATTATCCTTGTCTGCAAAGTCAATGGTGATAAAGCCGCCTACCGCACAAGCCATCTGATCCATAAGACCGCAGGGCTTGCCGAAGAATACGTTCTCTGCATACTGAGCGATCTGCGCGATACGAGGACTCTTAACGACACCGTCGTTGTAGAAATGGTTAAGTATATTGCCTATCATAACCTCAAATGCGGCAGAGGAGGAAAGTCCCGAGCCCTTGAAAACGTTTGAGGTAGTGTAAGCGTTGTAGCCGCCGATCTTATAGCCCGACTTTACAAATCCGTCAGCAACGCCTGCGATAAGGGCATAGGACTTGCCAAAATCGTTCTTGTCGGGGATAAGGTTGTTGAGCTTAACGTTATCGGGGGTAAAGCCCTTAGAGGTAACGCTTATCATATCGTCCTCGCGCTTTGCGGCAACGGCAATGATATCAAGGTCGATGGATGCAGCTATAACTCTGCCTCTGTTATGGTCGGTATGGTTGCCCGAGATCTCGCTTCTGCCGGGAACGGAGAAAAGAGATACTTCGCACTCGCCGTAAAGTCTTTCAAATTCCTTTATTGCATCGGTGTAGCGCTCTCTCTGGAGCATAACCTTTGCCTGGCCGTAAAGAGCGGCAAATCTGCTGTCGAGCTCACCGTTTTCGATAGATATTATAAGTTCTTTTGTGTTCATAATAGCCTCATTTAATGTCGTTTAGATCAAAGGGAGTAGGCTGATAGATACAGTAGTTCAGCCAGTTGGAGAAAAGCAGATTGGCATGGGAGCGCCATCTGTTGAGGGGGATCTTTGTGGGATCATCCGAAGGGAAATAGTTAAAGGGTTTTTCTATAGGCAGACCCTTGTTGACGTCACGGAAATATTCCTTTGACAGAGTATCGTAGTCATATTCACAATGACCTGTTACAAACACTCTTCTGCAGTCGGAGGTTACCGCAAGATATGCGCCCGCCATGGGAGATTCGGACAGGAGCATAAGCTCGGGAACCTTCTTGATATCAGAGGAAAGCACCTCGGTGTGACGGCTGTGGGGAGCAAGGAACTCCTGGTCAAAGCCGCGAACAAGGGGGTGACGGGGGAGTCTTACCGTATGGGGGAAAACACCGAACATCTTCTTGTCAAGGGGATACTTGGGTATTCCGTAATAATAGTAGAGTGCTGCCTGCGCCGCCCAGCAGATATTCATTACAGAATAAACGTGAGTCTTTGCCCACTCAAGGATATCCACCATCTCGGGCCAGTAATGCACGTCTTCAAAGTCCATATCCTCAACAGGCGCACCTGTTATGATAAGTCCGTCGAACTTCTCGTTCTTTACGTCATAATAGCTTTTGTAAAAAGCGTTCATATGCTCCGCAGAGGTGTTCTTGGGAGTATATGTAGCAGTAGAAAGAAGGGTCAGGTCTATCTGCAGAGACGTATTGGATAAAAGTCTGATAAGCTGGGTCTCGGTAGCTTCCTTTGTGGGCATCAGGTTAAGTATGGCGATCTTAAGAGGTCGGATGTCCTGATGCTCGGCTCTAAGCTGATCCATTACGAAAATATTTTCATTTTCCAGTACCTGTCCTGCTGGCAGACCTTGGGGGATTTTGATTGGCATAACTAATATCTCTTTCTTAAGTAATAATTCGTAATGCGTAATGCGTAATGCGTAATTAATTGTTGATTTTTGTCTCGAAAGACAAAAATCTTCCTTCAATTACGAATTAAGAATTACGAATTACGCATTGATAAATGCAGGTAAACCTGCATTTATCATCAGCCTTCGTAAAGGGGATACTTTTCGCAGAGCTTGGTGATCTCTGCTCTGATGTAGTCTGCGGAGTTGTCAAAGTCGGTCGCCGCAAGCTTAAACATACGAGCGATGACCTTCATATCCTCTTCCTTGAAGCCGCGGCTTGTAACAGCGGGAGTACCTACGCGGATACCGCTGGTAACGAAGGGAGATTCGGGGTCGTCCGGGATAGCGTTCTTATTAACGGTGATATATACCTCGTCAAGCTTCTTCTCAAAGTCCTTACCTGTGATACCGAAGTTTCTGAGATCCAGAAGGATAAGGTGATTGTCGGTACCGCCGGATACCATATTAAATCCCTCTTCCTTAAGAGCATCTGCCAGGGCTGCGGCGTTCTTTACCACCTGCTCGCCGTAAGCCTTGAACTCGGGCTTGAGAGCCTCGCCGAAGCAAACTGCCTTTGCGGCGATAACGTGCATAAGGGGACCGCCCTGTGTGCCGGGGAATATAGCCTTGTCGATTGCCTTAGCCAGCTCCTCACGGCAGAGGATCATACCGCCGCGGGGACCGCGGAGAGTCTTATGGGTGGTGGTGGTAACGATGTCGGCATATTCGCAGGGATTGGGATGCACGCCTGCGGCAACAAGACCTGCGATATGAGCCATATCTACCATAAAGTATGCATTTACCTTCTTTGCTATTTCGGAAATGCGCTTAAAATCTATAATTCTGGGGTATGCGGATGCGCCTGCAACGATAAGCTTGGGCTGACACTCCAGAGCCTTTGCCTCAAGTGCATCGTAATCTATCTTCTGGTCCTCGTCAGCTACGCCGTAGGGAACGAAGTTGTAGTACTTACCGGACAGGTTTACAGGGCTGCCGTGGGTAAGGTGACCGCCGTGAGCGAGATTCATACCGAGGATGGTGTCGCCGGGGTTACAGAGTGCAAAGTAAACCGCAAGGTTAGCCTGAGCGCCGCTGTGGGGCTGAACGTTTGCGTGCTCTGCGCCGAAGAGCTTCTTTGCGCGCTCGCGTGCGATGTTCTCTGTTACGTCAACGCACTCACAGCCGCCGTAATATCTCTTGGAGGGGTAACCCTCTGCGTACTTGTTGGTAAGGGTGGTGCCCAGTGCCGCAAGAACCGCAGGAGAAACTACGTTCTCGGATGCGATAAGCTCGATGCCTCTCTGAGCTCTGTCGTACTCAGCCTTGATTGAGTCTGCCACCTCGGGGTCGAAGGAGGCGATGAAGTCCATATTTTCCTTGATCATTTTTCTATATCTCCTATTGCAAATATTTTTCTATCTTACATTATATATTAAAGTCACATATTAATCAAGCGTTTATATAAAAAAATCAATATTCTTTCTACACAAAAGCACGGGAAAAAACCTTTTTAAATATTTCCCCGTGCTTTCAGTCAGGGTCATAGCAAAAACACGTATTTCCCACCCTGAAGTTCTGTTATTATCCATCCCGAAACCGACAGGGAATAAGCCTGCAGCCGCGTATAATAAAATCAAAAAAAGGACAGGTAAAAAACGATGGATAACAAACTAAAAGGATTCAGAATCAGCTTTTGGGACAAGCTCAAAAGCTTCTTTTCGGCCTATGTGACCGTAGACCGCTCTGCCCCAAAGGAGGATATCCTCAGACGGCTGAACTTTGCCGCCAAGGGACTGGCGCTTGGGCTTATGGCGTTCTTTTTGGGCAGAACGGAGATCTTCTTTTCTGCCGCCCCCTTCGGTGCGGCTCTGCTGGCATCGGCGGGCAGATACACTCCCTTTATCTACATAGGGCTTATCACAAGCTCTCTCTTTTCGGTGGGGATGGCAATACCCCTCTTTCTTATGTACAGTATGGGGATACTTCTTCGCTTCATCATCTCCTACTGTCTTCTCGAAAAGAAAAAAAGCCCCCTCTTTGCCGAGCCTGTATCATATCGGGCGCTGACCGCCGCGGTCATGATGTTTATGATGGGTGTTTACAGATGTATATCCGGTGGATTTTTGTGGTACGATCTTTTCGGTACCCTTATCGGTATGCTTACCGCCCCCGCTCTTGCCCTGCTTTATTACGGAGTTTTTGAAAAAAAGCACCGCTTTACCTCATATCACGATCTGGGCATGGCGGCTCTTATGGCAAGCTGTGTCTTTTCGGTACGGGAGGTGACCGTCCTCGGCTTTTCGGTATCGGCGATAATCGCCTTTGGCATAGCTCTGTATATCTCAAAGGAATGCGGAATGCTCCGCGGTGGAGTTGCGGGATTGATCGCAGGCTTGGCTTACAACGTTTTCTACGCGCCCCTCTTTTCGGTAGCGGGACTTATATCCGGGCTTTTCTGGAAGACGGGAACAATTGCGGCAACAGGCGCGGCTCTGGTATGCGGAATAATATACGGAGTATATATGGACGGCTTTTCCTCCCTTCAGGCTCTCGCTCCCGACCTGCTTGCCGCATCCCTTATATTTACTCTTCTTGCCCGACTCAACGTCCTGCCACGCCCCATACTCTATTCGGGCAGCGGAACCCTGCCCGACAACTACGCCGACCGTATCGCCGTAGCTCAAAAGAAGGAGGAGGGCTCCACACTTCGCTTCAAGACTATGGCGTCAGCCTTTACCTCGCTTTCAAGGACCTTTTACGATCTGTCCAACGCTCAGAAGCGGCCGGATTTTTCGGTGGTGCGGGACAGATGCAAGAGCTGTTTTGAGGAGCATTGCAGGGGATGTACCCGCAAGGTCATATGCTGGGATACCCAGTACGAGGACACAGCCGAGGTGCTGACCAACCTTGCGTCCCGTATATACTCCGGAGAGGTAGCGGCAAAGGACAATATCCCCGAATATCTCGCCAAGCGATGCTCCCGTATAGACGAGATCCTTTCGGATATCAACAAAAGCTACGCAAGGGTGCTTGAGGACGCTATGAAAAGCGACAAGGCGGAGATATTTGCCATAGATTATGCCGCTATGTCGGCACTTCTGGAGGACGCCATAAAGGAAAACGCCAAGGAATACGAGGTGGACGAAAAGCTTACCGCCAAGCTCAAGGGCTCGGCAAGATACCTTAACTTTACCTCCTCAAATATGGCGGTCTACGGCAAACGCCGCAAGCAGATAATAGCGGGCGGTGTGGATCTTGCCCGTGTGAAATTAGGTGTAGACGAGATACGCCGCTCCTTCGAAAGGGTAGCGGGAGTGCCCCTGACCTCTCCCGATTTTTCGGTGGAAAAGGGTTATATAACCATGACTATGCAGTCAGCCCGTGTCTTCTCGGTGGAGTCCGCCAAGGCAACGAGCCAAAAGGAAAACGAGGTCATAAACGGGGACTCTATCTCCTTTTTTGAAAACAGCGAGGACTATTTCTATACCCTCTTAGGTGACGGAATGGGAAGCGGCAGGGAGGCGGCTCTTACCTCAAGGCTGGCGACGGTTTACCTTGACCGTATGCTGCGCTCGGGCAATAAAAAAGAGCAGTCTATAAAGATGCTCAACTCCTTTTTAAGGCAGAAAAATCAGGAGAGCTTCACCACTATCGACCTTCTGGAGATAGATCTTCTCTCCGGTAACGCTTCCTTTCTCAAAAGCGGCGCCGCTCCCTCTTATGTGTTAAGAGGAACAAGCATTTTTAAAATATCCTCTAACACTATGCCCGTGGGTATAACCAAGGAGCTCTATGCCGAGGAGGTCAGCTTTGCCCTTGAGGAGGGGGATATGATAGTTATGGTAAGCGACGGAATCTCTGAATCCTTTGAGGACGGACTCTGGCTTGCGGATATGCTGACAAACTCTGTCAAGCCCACAGCCGAGCTTGCCGACGTCTGCGAGATGATACTGGAGGAGGCAAAACGCAGAAATGACGAAAGAGACGATATGACGGTAGGCATAGTTAAAATTCGTAATTCGTAATGCGTAATGCGGAATTAAAGGTAAAAAAGCAATCACGACTGTGATTGCTTTTTTATCTGTATTATTCTTCTGTAAATACGATACCCTCGTCATCCCAGATCTCGTAGGGACATACGTAGGTGCCGTTTATAACAAGTGCAACCGATACCAGACTTCCGTCGGTGTAGCCGCTGTTACCCGAGATACCCAAAGTATCACCTACGGTAACGGTATCGCCCACCTGTACGTCTGTGCTCGTCATATTGCCGTATACCGACATAAGACCGAGACCGTGGTCAACAACCACAGTGTTACCGGATATGGTCTGCTCGCCTACGTATACTACCTTACCTGCGTTCATTGCAATTACGTTTGAGCCGGAGGAGGTAAGCACGCGGACCCAGTTGTTGAGGTACTGATATCCGTCTGCGGTCTGTGTAGGTCTGCCAAAGCCGGAGGCTACCACGCTGTCCTTGACGGGATAGATA
>JAZRQH010000023.1:0-2866 GCA_045649645.1 Eubacteriales bacterium | reverse complement strand
ACCGTCGAGACCGAGTACCTCTCCGATTACGGAGTAGGCTATGATCAGGTGCTGGTAAACAATGAGTACAGATTTGATTCTGTAAACGAGGTATACGCTACCCAGCACGAGTCCACACTCGGTAATCTTTTCTCGGACGCTTACAGATGGGCGGCAGAGAAAACTTTAGGTCACAAGGTAGATATCGCTCTTACCGCAACAGGCGTTGTCCGTGAGACTATCCCTGTAGGGGAGGTTACCGTATCCGACGTGTTCAATGCCGCATCTCTCGGCGTTGGCACAGAGGGCGAGCTTATCGCAGTTTACGTAACAGGTAAGGAACTTAAAAATGCCCTTGAGGTGGATGCCTCTGTTCAGCCCATTATGCCGGCAGCACAGCTCTTCTTCTCGGGAGTTGAGTATTCCTTCAACACTAACCGTATGATCTTCAATAAGGTGGATTATGCAATGCTGCGTACCGAGGATGGTCTTGAGGAAATAGATGATGACAAGCTTTACTGTGTCGTAACGGGTATGTACGCAGGACAGATGCTTGGCTCTGTTAAGGAAAAGTCCTTCGGACTTCTCTCTATCACACCCAAGGACAAGGACGGCAATCCCCTTGAGGCAGACGAGCTTGTAAATCACGTTATCCGTGACGAGGATGGAGTACCCCTTAAGGAGTGGTATGCTATCACCTCATACCTTCAGGAGATGGAGGGAGAGATGGACGAGGACTACAAGGAGCCTGACGGACGAAAGGTAGTATACTCAAGCCTTAACCCCATCAAGCTTGTCAGAGCTGCCAACAAGTTTACCTATATCGTGATAGCACTCATAGTTGTTATAATCGCAGTTATAGTTCTTATCACAGTTAAGATAATTAAGAAAAAGAAGAAAAATGAAAACAGTAATAATAACTGACGGAAAATACCGTTCTGCCATAGCTGTATCCGCGGCTTTGGGCAGAGCGGGGTATAGTGTGGTGGTTACCCAAACAATGGCAGAATCTGCCGAGCCCCCTGTATTTTCCTCAAAATACGTAACAGCTACCCATATGATAGAGGGAAGCTGTAAGGACAAGGAATATCCCGAAAGACTTATTTCGGTTATAAAGAAATATGATAGCCCCGTGCTTTTCTGCATCGGTGCAGATACCCTCAATACGGTATCCCGCCATAGAGCTGAATTTTCCGGGTGTTGCGATTTTCTCATATCCGAGCCTTTTGTCCTTGATTCTCTCAATGACAAGGAAACGGTACACCGTAGATGTACCGAGCTTGGACTTAACGTTCCGAAGCAATATGCAGAGGAGCCCACAGAATTTCCTGTTGTCATAAAGCCTCATTGCGGAGAAAAGTTCGGACTTACCGCCGCTGACAGATACAAGATAGCCGTAGACAAAGCGGATTATGAGAAAAAATATGCTCATTTCCAAAAGTATGACCCCACCCCCATCGTTCAGCAAAAGGTAGAGGGCGACGGAATGGGAGCCTGGTTGCTTCTCGACCGTGAGGGCAGACTTATAAACGCGGTATGCCACCGCCCTATAAGAGAATATCCCATAACGGGAGGTCCCTCAAGCTGCTGTGTCAGCTTCTATGATGAGGAGATGATAGACTCGGCATACAAGCTTCTGTCTTCCTTTGGATTTCAGGGTATGGCAATGGTGGAATTCAAGGGTAAGTATATCCTTGAGGTCAATCCCCGCGTGTGGGGCAGCTACCCCATGACCGTCTGCTGTCAGTCGGGTTATACCGAGGACTATGCCGCAGCAAGCTCGGGCGAGAGGGTGGAATACGATCCCCGAAAGTACAAAACAAACGTTAAAATGCGCTTTATGTTTAACGATACCTTGAGTATCTTAAGTCATATCAAGAGCGGACATATAAAAGAAGGAATAAAGGGTATAGGCGATATATTCACCGCAAGAGAGGCTCTGCGTATGCGAGATGACAGAGCTCCCTTCAGAAAATATCTGACCTCTGCTATAAATAAGAAATGATATATAAGGTTGATCTGCACATTCATTCAAAGTCCTCCTTTGACGGCAGAATGAGTGTGGAGGAGATAATAAAATATGCTAAGGCTAAAGGACTCAACGCCCTTGCCATAACAGACCACGACGGCTATTTTAACGGCGAGGCAGAGGGTATGGAGATAATACGAGGATGTGAGTTTTCTACCGAATACGGACATCTTTTAGGTCTCTTTATGACCGAGCCTATAGCCGGAAAAGAGTTTCACTCTATAGTGGATGCTATCCACGAACAGGGTGGTATTGCGGTTCTTGCCCACCCCTACCAGCGCCGTAACATGGAAGAAAAGGTAGAGAGCATTGCTCATCTTATCGACGGTGTAGAGGTCTTTAACAGTCGCGCCGCAAAGAAAAATAAAGAAGCCAACCGACAGGCAAAGGCTTTTGCCGACAGACACGGTCTTCTGTATTTTGCGGGTAGTGACAGTCATTTGCCCTCGGAGCTGGGAAACGTTATACTTACCTGCGAGGGCGAGGATATACGCACAGCCCTGACAGACGGATTTATAAGCATAGAGGGTAAGCATTCAAACCCTGTATATACCGCAAGAAGTCAGTTCACACGATTCAAAAATGCAGGCTGGACTCCAAAAACCTTTGTAAAATGGTGTCTGTTTGCCGCAAAATGTGTATTCTCAAAAAAGGAGAAGGAAAATGTCCTTATTAGTAAAGATAGGTAAAAAGGGAAAAAAGATAGTAAAGAAGCTTATAACCCCTGCCGAAAAGCACTATATATCCTATACCCGCCGTCTTGAGAGGGTCAAGACCGACCGCAAGATCTGTGCAATGACCTTTGACGACGGTCCTATGGACCTGCCTTGCTCTCCCGATAAGAACGGAGGCAAGAGC
>JAZRQH010000022.1:0-2802 GCA_045649645.1 Eubacteriales bacterium | reverse complement strand
GAGAGCCGCCGCATCATAGGTTACGTTGGGTCTTGCCTCAAAGATTATTGCGATAACACCCAAGGGTGCACGCACCTTTTTGATCTGTAAGCCGTCACGGTTGGTGTACACCTCGCCCTTGCCGATAGGATCGGGAAGGGTTGCTACCTCTCTTACCGCGTCAGCAATACCCTTGATACGCTCAGGGGTGAGCTTAAGGCGATCCATCATGGTCTTCGGAACACCGTTTTTGTCCGCCGCTTCAAGATCAAGGTCGTTTGCCTTTATGATCTCAGCCTCGTTTGCCTCTATTGCATCTGCGATGTCAAGGAGAATGGCATTCTTTTCAACCTCGCCCTTTCTTGCGATGGCAGGCGCTGCTTTTTTTGTTAATTTGCAAATATTTTCTATATAACTCATATAAACCTCACTTTGTCGGAGCAAAATAAGTACCGCGCTTTTTGCCTTCGCAAAGGTCATATAATATAGCGGGATCATTACCGTTGACGATATACATGGGTATTCCTGCAGGCATGGTTATCTCCGCCGCATGGAGCTTGGTGACAAGTCCGCCTGTACCTCTGTTTGTTCCCGCACCGCCTGCACAGGCGATGATCTCCTCTGTCAGCTCGTTTACCACGGGGATAAGCATAGCGTCGGGATTGGAACGGGGATCGGCGTCATAAAGTCCGTCGATATCACTTAAGATAACGAGAGAGTCCGCATCGCAAACGGTTGCAACAACAGCGGAAAGTGTGTCGTTGTCACCGAACTCGATCTCCTCAAAGGACATGGAGTCGTTTTCGTTAACTATCGGGATACATCCCATAGAGAGCAGTCTGTCAAAGGTGTTGTGAGCATTCTGCTTTACCTTGGGGTTGTCGATCTCCTCTTTGGTAATAAGTATCTGACCGATGACCTGACCGAACATTGAGAAATAATGCTCGTATACACGCATAAGCTCGCTCTGACCTATAGCCGCCATTGCCTGCTTGCCGGGGGTATCGTCGGGACGCTGTGCGCCCACTCTGCCGCATCCTGCGCTTATAGCACCGGAGGAAACAAGAACTACCTCCTTGCCCATATTGCGAAGGTCGGAGAGTACGGTGGTCAGCTTTTCTATTCTTCTTAAATTCAGTTTTCCGTTTTCGTGAGTCAGGGTAGAGGAGCCCACCTTGAATACTATTCTCTTTGCATCTGTTATCGTCTTCATAACTTTATCCTGAAAAAATAAAATTTTTGTCGAAAAGGTCTTTTCATATCGACTAAAATATAATATAATAATTATGTATACAGTATTGTAACACTTTACAAAAGATTTTACAAGTAGTAAGGAAAAAATATGTTGCCCGAATTACTTTCACCCGCAGGCTCGCCCGAGGCACTGCGTGCCGCAGTTGCCGCAGGAGCGGATGCGGTATATATAGGCGGCTCGGCATTCAATGCCCGCATCAACGCCACCAACTTTACAATAGAACAGATAAAAGAAGCAGCCGACTACTGTCACAAAAGAGGAGTAAGGCTTCACGTTACCGTGAATATTCTTATTCTTGACCGCGAGATGAAGGATGCTCTTGAGTATATAAAGGAGCTTTACCTTGCGGGTGTGGATGCCATAATCTGTGCGGATATGGGACTTGCCCGTGAGATACGCCGCAATTTCCCCGACCTTGAGCTTCACGGCTCAACCCAGATGTCGGGACATAATCTCGAAGCGGCAAAATTAATGGCGGATATGGGCTTTGCCCGTATGGTAACGGCAAGAGAGATGTCAAGAGAGGATATTGCATATCTCTGTAAGACCTCACCTATTGATATTGAGATATTTATTCACGGCGCTATATGCGTCAGCCACTCAGGACAGTGTCTTATGTCTTCGCTTATCGGAGGACGCAGCGGCAACCGCGGACTTTGCGCCCAGCCCTGCCGTATGCAGTATAACGGCTCTTACCCCTTGAGTATCAAGGATATGTGTCTTGCAGAGCATATTCCGGAAATAATCGATATGGGCGTGCGCTCACTTAAGATAGAGGGACGTATGAAGAGCCCCGACTACGTATACGGAGTTACCCGCATCTACCGCAGACTCCTTGATGAAAAGAGAGCGGCAACTCCTGCTGAAATAAAGGAGCTTGAGAATCTCTTTTCCCGTAGCGGCTTTACCGACGGATATTACGTTGGTAAGATATCAAAGGCAATGAACGGTATCCGAAGCGAGGCGGACAAGGCTGCTACCTACCGCAGTACCAAAAAGCAGACCGAGGTATCACCCAAGCCTGAGATAGAGCCCTATAACAGAAGCTTTGATAAGGAAATAGAGCTTTGGGACTACCCCAAGGAAAAGGCAAAAAAATGTCTTTCAGCAAGATTTTATGATGCAAATTCCATACCAAAGGAGCATTCCTTTGATATAGTTTATCTGCCTCTTGATAAGTATGATTCCAACAAAGCAAACGGAGTGCTTTTGCCCCCTGTCATCTATGACCGCGACAAAGAAAAGGTTATAAATAAGATCAAAGCCCTTAAGCCCGAGCATATCATGATAACCAATATCGGACAGCTTGATATCGCAAGGGAAAGCACAGCACACATCCACGGAGATTTCAGACTCAACGCCTTCAATTCCCGTTCTGCGGCGGCTCTTATTGAGCTTGGTATAGAGGATATAATTCTATCTGCTGTGCTGACATTAGCTCAGATAAGGGATATAATATTACAGAAGTCGGTTATCATCTACGGCGCACAGCCCCTGATGCTTCTCGAAAAGAGACTTATGCAGAAGGAGCTTCGGGACCGAAAGAATGCAAGATTCCCCGTTATAAC
>JAZRQH010000021.1:0-2285 GCA_045649645.1 Eubacteriales bacterium | reverse complement strand
TTCCTTAACTGCAGTTTCAAGGGTGTCGCCGATAGCTACAACACCAAGAACACGTCCGCCGCCTGTAACAACCTTGCCGTCAGCAAACTTAGCGCCTGCTACGTAAACCTCACGGTCAGCCTCGGGTGCGGGAAGTGTGATCTCAAAGCCTGTGTCATACTTACCGGGGTAGCCTGCAGATGCCATAACTACACAGCAAGCGCAAGCGTCCTTGATCTTTATCATGTTGGAGGTAAGTGTACCCTCACGGCAAGCCTTCATAACAGAGAGAAGGTCGCAGTCAAGAAGAGGAAGAACTACCTGTGTTTCGGGGTCACCGAAGCGGCAGTTATACTCGATTACCTTAGGACCGTCCTTGGTCAGCATAAGACCGAAGTAGAGACAACCCTTAAATGCTCTGCCTTCCTTTGCCATAGCGTCAACTGTGGGAAGGAAGATCTTTTCCATACACTCAGCTGCAACAGCCTCGGTATAGTAGGGGTTGGGAGCGATAGTACCCATACCGCCTGTGTTAAGTCCCTCGTCGTTATCAAGGGCACGCTTGTGGTCCATGGAAGAAACCATGGGAACACAGGTCTTACCGTCAACGAAGGAAAGAACAGAAACCTCGGGACCTTCGAGGAACTCTTCGATTACGATAGAGCTTCCGCTGTCGCCGAACACCTTGTCCTCCATTGCAGCCTTGATAGCGTCAACTGCCTCCTCACGGGTCATTGCGATAACAACGCCCTTACCCAGAGCAAGACCGTCAGCCTTGATTACTGTAGGGATAGGAGCTGTCTTGATATACTCAAGAGCAGCCTCAGCATCGGTAAATACCTCGTATGTAGCGGTAGGAATACCGTACTTCTTCATAAGGTTCTTTGAGAATACCTTAGAGCCTTCGATGATAGCCGCTGCCTTGTTAGGACCAAAGCAAGGAACACCTACTGCCTCAAGAGCATCCACACAGCCGAGCACCAGAGGATCATCGGGCGCTACAACTGCAAAGTCTATCTTATTGTCAAGTGCAAACTTAACGATATTGTCAATATCCTTTGCTCCGATAGCTACAAGCTCGGCATCCTGCGCCATACCTGCGTTACCGGGGAGAGCATAGATCTTTTCGATAGAGCTGTTTTCTTTTAATTTCTTTATGATTGCATGCTCGCGGCCACCGCCGCCAACAACTATAATCTTCATATCTTTTTACCTCTTAAAATGTGGATGAGCTTAAATCGGGCAGTTAATAAAAGTATTTTGCTTTCTTCACACCCGATTATAGCCGCACCGCAGGTGCTTAATGGTGGAAGAGTCTCATTCCGGTGAACGCAATCGCCATGCCGTACTTGTCAGCACACTCGATAACAACGTCGTCACGGATAGACCCGCCGGGCTCAGCGATGTACTTAACACCCGACTTCTTTGCGCGCTCGATATTGTCGCTGAAGGGGAAGAATGCATCAGAGCCGAGAGCTACACCGTCGATAGTGTCAAGGTATGCTCTGATCTCAGCGTCAGTAAGAGGCTCAGGCTGCTCGGTAAAATACTTCTGCCAGTTGCCGTCTGCACAAACGTCCTCCTCGTTACGGTTGATATAGCCGTCGATTACGTTGTCACGGTCGGGACGGCCGAGAGTATCCTTGAAGGGGAGGTTAAGAACCTTGTCATACTGACGAAGGAACCATGTATCTGCCTTACTTCCTGCAAGACGTGTACAGTGAACACGGCTCTGCTGACCTGCACCTACACCGATAGCCTGTCCGTCTACTGCAAAGCATACGGAGTTGGACTGAGTGTACTTAAGGGTGATAAGGGAGATGATAAGGTCACGCTTAGCGGACTCGGGAATATCCTTGTTAGCTGTAACAACGTTTGTAAGAAGCTCGTTGTCGATTTTGAAGTTGTTTCTGCCCTGCTCAAAGGTGATGCCGTAAACCTGCTTGTGCTCGATCTCAGCGGGAACGTAGTTGGGATCGATCTCAACGATGTTGTAGTTACCCTTACGCTTTGACTTGAGGATCTCAAGAGCCTCGGGCTCGTAGCCGGGAGCGATAACGCCGTCGGAAACCTCACGCTTGATCATAAGAGCTGTTGTAACGTCACAAACGTCGGAGAGCGCTACCCAGTCACCGAAGGAGCACATACGGTCTGTACCTCTTGCGCTTGCATAAGCGCAAGCGAGGGGAGACTCGTCAAGACCTTCGATATCGTCAACGAAGCAAGCCTTCTTAAGCTTGTCGGAGAGAGGAAGACCTACTGCCGCAGAGGTGGGGGAAACGTGCTTAAAGGAAGTAACTGCAGGC
>JAZRQH010000020.1:0-3587 GCA_045649645.1 Eubacteriales bacterium | reverse complement strand
TGAAGGCTGACGTTATAAACCATCACGTGCTTGAAATACCCAAGGGTAACAAAGCAAGGATAGACGGAAACGTAACCCTTGAGGGCGACGGAGATCTCTTAAGGGTAGACGGCAGCCTCGAGATAACGAAAAGTCTCAGGTTGAATTATTACGGCGGTTATTCCAAGCTGATAATGACAGAGTCTGACTCCGCGCTTTATCTTGGCGGTAATCTGTATGCCAACTATTATCCCAACTTTGAGCTTTCCGACGGTAAGGTAATATTCAACGGCAGCTCACAGCAGACGGTTAGTTATCTTAAGGCTAACGATATAGAGGTTATAAATCCCGAGGGTATAAAATACAGTACACCGCTTTATCTGTACGGCAACTACGATCTTTGCGGAAATCCCCTTGATAACAACTCATATTATACCTATTGGTATGGCGGAGCGACCTTTACCGAGGGGTCCGACTATAAAAGTGTATATATTCCATACGGCGAGAGCGTTACCCTTAACGGTGAACTGAAGGCTGACGTTATAAACCATCACGTGCTTGAAATACCCAAGGGTAACAAAGCAAGGATAGACGGAAACGTAACCCTTGAGGGCGACGGAGATCTCTTAAGGGTAGACGGCAGCCTTGAGATAACGAAAAGTCTCAGGTTGAATTATTACGGCGGTTATTCCAAGCTGATAATGACAGAGTCTGACTCCGCGCTTTATCTTGGCGGTAATCTGTATGCAAGCTATTATAACAATTATGAGTTGAGTGCAGGAAAGATAGTGTTTAACGGTACGGCTGCCCAGAACGCCAATTATCTTACAGCGTCTACCGTAGTGCTTGAAAACAAATCAAGTGACGGTGTGATTTTGTCACAGATCAAGGTAACCAAGCTCTTTGACCATAATGGTAATAGCTTTACTCTCAGCGGAAGCTACAGCTTAGTTGACTATGATGGCGACGGTATACTTGACCACCTTGATCCCGAGCCTACGGTGGGTCCCGACACCGTCCCCGAGCTCAGCGTGGATAATTATGTCGTTACTATCACTGCAGCCTCCAATATCAAGGATATCAGATATGCTTTGGGTGAATACACCAAGGGCTCCGAGGTCAAGGCGGCAGCGGGTAACGTTGCTATCAATAATGCTTTGGTGGTAAAGTACACCGTTGACGGTGATTTTGTATATGAAATGCCTACAGGCGGTGTATACACCTTCTGGGTAAGAACTACAGACGGCAAGGAATACTTCCTCCGTGCGGATATGACAAACTTTACGCCTACCGTAACTACGGATGGCGTTAAGATAACAATACACGATCTCTACGACGTCAAGGACTTTTATATCGCCAAGGGCGAATATCAGACCTACCGCGAGATCAAGGACAACGGATATATATTCAGTGCTACCGCCGCAAAGATCGCAGGCAAGCATGACTATACCCATACCGTATACGAACCCGGGGTTCATACTATCCTTATCCGTTATAACGACGGAGGTGTGACGCTCTTCCACGAAACCTTGACGGTAGACGAGCCTACCTTTGATATAAACGGCTTACAGCTTACGGTAGGCAATATTCCCGACGTCAAGGTTATCAGAACCGCATACGGTGAGTGGAATACTACCGGTGAGGTCAAGGTGACGGAGGGTGCACGCAACTTCTCTGCCAAGACCGCCATCAAGGGCGCAGAGGAATACAAGATTCAGTACAGACAGGAGGGAAGGGTAACCGTTATAGTCGAATATAATAACGGCTATATCAAGGTCTTCCACTACGACGTACAGAAGAAGAAGCCTACGGTAGAGCAGAACGGTAACACCGTGACCTTCGGCGAGCTCGAGGGACTTAACGTTCTCCGTTATGCCGAGGGCGAGTATACCACCGTATCACAGATAAAGGCAGCGAAGGGAAGCCGTGCGCTTAAGTCTTCAAGTATCGTTGGCAGTACAATAGAGGTTACTCTTGACCCGGGCACCTATACCTTCTGCGTTCAGTATGACGATGAATCCTATAACTATTATAAAATACTAATAGAATAATATATCGGGAGCTGAACAAAAACGAACAACAGACTTCACACTTGATTGATGGGTGCAGGGACCGGTCCCTGCTTCTGCGTACAGTATGATGATGAATCGTTTAACTATTATAAGATTATTGTAGAGTAACAATTATGAAAAAATTAATTTGTATTTTGCTTTTGCTGTCCTGCCTCGGCATGACAGTGTACGCTAACCCCAATATGCAAGCCGACGTAGGTAACATCAACGTTCCTATGTCAACGCCTGCAATAGACGGAAATATAACCGAAAACGAGGGATGGTCTGAGGGTGTATACGCTCACAAGGATCTTATGGCTACCTTCGGTAACTGTAACGAGATTCTTCAGTCCTTCTACCTCTATTACGCATATGATAAGGACGGTCTCTACTATGCTGCGGACATTCTCGATAACAGCTTTGTTCTGTCAACGGGCGAGGATGATATCGACAACGTACAGAACGACTTCAATATCAAGAACGAGGTGGTCTACGGCTACAACGGAGATATCTTCACCTTTGCCATAGACCCTCTGGGCAGATTCCTCAATGACGGATATCTTGCAAACAGCGACTATAACGCCTGGTATTCGGTAGGTATATTTGAGGGGGATCTTTGCCGTATGTACCGCGCCCATAACCGCAGTGGTGACGTTACCTCTGAGGTCAAGCTTAACGGACAGGTGACGGACGCAGGCTGGCGCTTTGAGGCGTTTATTCCCTGGGAGTTTATCTGTCAGGACGCAGAGGATATATCCTTCGGTGACATTGCCTTGACTCCCGCTGACCTTTATGCGGGCGGTTCTCAGCACAGAGCAATGGCGATATATATGGACAGATTCGTTGATCCCGAGTCGGGAGACGTTGCCACCTTCCAGCGCTTTGCTACCTGCGGATACGTTCTTGCAGACGGTCTTATGGGTTATCTCTCCTCAGGTGTGTGCCTCAAGGCTTACGGAATCACACTGACCCTGGAGGGCGATGGAGAGATTACAGAAACCACCGCTGCCGATACCACTACCACCGACACCGAAAAGACCTCGGATACGGACACAAAGCCGGTAACCGACGAAAAGGGAAGCCAGGTCTCTGCGGAGAAGGCAACATCCAAGGCCACCACAAAGAAAACCGCTACAGGTAGCACAACAGGCGGTAACGCCGCTCAGACCTTTGATATGGGCGTAGCTGTAGCCATAGGTGTTGCAGTTATAGCGGTGATAGCATTTATTTTCGTTAAAAAGAAACTGTAATATAAAAAGGAGTTGCATTGCAACTCCTTTTAGACTGTCGAAAAAGTCGGTCGGACGTGTGAAATAAATTATTATTTCAGATCATCTCTCCAACTAACGACAGCGATTAATAACGATTATATCTCTGGGTATAGTCAGATAAGCATTCAAGGACGGCATAAACATCGAGTTTAATGCCGTCCTTTCACACTTTTCCGCGAAAAGGGTCACTACCGTACTTAGTACGCCTACGGACCCTTTTCACGAAAACCGGTTGGGGTTCCCCGAAACGAGCTTGTCGAGTTTTGGGGGTTCCGAACCTACCTTC
>JAZRQH010000019.1:0-2227 GCA_045649645.1 Eubacteriales bacterium | reverse complement strand
CTTCCCTTTGGCGGCAGCGGTCAAGTGAGATATTCCGCACTATACGGCATAGAAAGGCATAAAAATAGCTTCTCGGCGCCTTTGGCGGTATACTGCACCAAGCCTCGTTATAGGTGTCATTTTCGCATTCCTCGGCGGTCGCTCTGTCGCCTACTATACCAAAGGAAAGACTCTGCAAGCGCTTGCCGTATTTCTCGGCGGTGTGTAAAATAGCGTTTTCATCCCTATCAAGATACATTTCAACTATTTTCGCATCATCCATATTATCACTCCCTTCACCCATATAAGCGTAATTTTATAAAGAAAGGTTACAATAATTATACCAAATTCTGCTGACAAAAGCAAATTAATATTGCAAATCACAAACCAAAGGTGTATAATGAGAGCAATGATTTCTTTATAAAAGGAGAAAACTATGAAGATCATTATAGTCGGCTGCGGTAGAATAGGTACTGCGATGCTCGCAAACCTGGTAAACGAGGGGCACGAGGTGTTGGCAATAGACAACAATCCTGCTACCATAACCGAGCTGACAAATATTTATGACGTAATGTGTATATGCGGTAACGGTGCCGATACCGACGTGCTGAAGGAGGCAGGGGTCGAGGACTGTGAGATGTTTGCGGCGGTGACCGCCTCGGACGAGCTCAATATGCTTGCCTGCTTCTTTGCAAAGAAGATGGGCGCAAAGCACACCATCGCCCGTATCCGCAATCCCGAATATAATGACAGCAGTCTTTCCTTTATGCGCCAGCATCTGGAGCTGTCCATGTCTATCAACCCCGAAAGACTCTGCGCAAACGAGCTTTTCAACATCCTCAAGCTTCCGGGTGCAATGTCTATCGAGACATTTTCCCGCCGCAGCTTTGAAATGATAGAGCTCAAGCTCAGAGAAAACTCCGCCTTTGCGGACAAGACTCTGATGGAATTACGTCAGAAATACAAGGCAAAATTCCTTATCTGCGTAGTACGACGCGGAGACGAGGTTTATATACCTGACGGTAACTTTGTGCTTAAAAGCGGAGACCGCATCGGTATGGCTGCCACCGCCTCGGAGGGCGAAAAGCTCTTTAAGATGCTCGGTCTTATGCGTAAGCGTACCAAGAACGTTATGATTGTAGGCGCAAACCGTACCTCCTACTATCTCGCAAAGATGCTTATCAACATCGGCTCCAACGTCAAGGTCATCGACAAGGACCACGAACGCTGTGTTACCTTCAGCGAGCAGCTGCCCGAGGCAGTTGTAATAGAGGGAGATCCCGCATCCCGTGAGGTGCTTTTGGAGGAGGGACTTGAAAGCATGGACTCCTTTGTTTCCCTTACGGGTATGGATGAGGAGAATGTCCTTCTTTCCATATTCGCTTCCTCAAAGAATGTTCCCCAGATCATCACAAAAATAAACCGTCCCGAGCTCTGCCAGATGGCTCTGAACTTAGGACTTGACTCTATAGTATCCCCCCGTAAGATAATCTCCGACCGTCTCTGTCAGTATGCCCGAGCACTTGAAATGTCTATAGGCGCCGAGATGGAGACCCTGTACACCCTTATGGACGAAAAGGCAGAGGCTCTTGAGTTTATCGTACGAAATGACTTTGAATTCCTTGACATACCCTTAAAGGATCTGCACCTGCGTCACAACACCCTTATCGCAGGTATCATCCGCGGCAGAAGGACCATCATCCCCTCAGGTACCGACGTTATTCTACCCGATGACCGTGTTATAGTTATCGCCGCAGGCAGACGTATAACCTCTCTGGGCGACGTGTTTGAATAAGGCGGTGAGGGCGTGAACCGTAGACTTATCATGTACTTTACAGGCAGGCTGATCTGTATAGAGGCGGCGCTTATGCTGCTGCCCCTCCTGGTGTCTGCCATATACAAGGAAGACTGCTATATTGCCTTCCTTGTGGTCATAGCGATATCCCTTTCTCTGGGACTTCTTCTGAGTACTCTTTCCCGTCCCCGTGACAAGACCATCTATGCCCGCGAGGGATTTATAATAGTAGCCCTGAGCTGGGTAGTGTTCTCCGCCATAGGAGCCTTACCCTTTGTTATCTCGGGTGAGATCCCTTCATACGTTGACGCCTTCTTTGAGACGGTCAGCGGATTTACAACGACAGGTGCATCCATACTTACCGACGTTGAGGCTCTGAGCCACGGAACTCTGTTTTGGCGAAGCTTTACCCACTGGGTAGGCGGTATGGGAATCCTTGTTTTCGTTGTGGCA
>JAZRQH010000018.1:0-16247 GCA_045649645.1 Eubacteriales bacterium | reverse complement strand
GATACAGCGCTTAGAACCGCTGACTCGGGTTACCTTACCAGACGTCTTGTTGACGTATCTCAGGACGTTATCATCCGCGAGGATAACTGTGGCTCTACCGAGGGTATCTGGGTATCCGCTATCGTTGACGGTAAGGACACCATCGAGCCCTTCGCAGACAGACTTCTTGGTAGATTCCCCATCGGTGATATCGTTCATCCCGAGACCGGTGAGGTTATCGTTCCCAATGATACCATGATCAACGAAAAGCAGGTTAAGGAGATCATCGCAGCAGGTATCGAAAAGGCGTACGTTCGTACCATCCTTCGTTGTAAGGCTAAGCACGGCGTATGTGCTCACTGTTACGGTGCTGACCTTGCTTCCGGCAAGCCTGTAAACGTTGGTGAGTCTGTAGGTATCATCGCAGCTCAGTCTATCGGTGAGCCCGGTACACAGCTTACGATGCGTACCTTCCATACCGGTGGTGTTGCGGGATCCGACATTACCAACGGTCTTCCCAGAGTTGAAGAGCTCTTCGAGGCTCGCAGACCCAAGAAGACAGCAACCGTTTCCGAGGTCAACGGTACAGTTCGTATCGTAGACGGCAAGCGTGCAAGAAACATCATCATCACAACCGATGAGGGTGAAGAGAAGAGCTACGCTATTCCTTACGGTATCCACATCCTCGTAGGCGAGGGCGATATCGTAGGCAGAGGTCAGGCTCTTACCGAGGGTAACATGTCCCTTGCTGATATCACCAAGATCAACGGTCTTGATGCAGTTTATGACTACATCATCCGTGAGGTTCAGCGTGTATACCGTATGCAGTCTGTTGAGATCAACGACAAGCATATCGAGGTTATCGCACGTCAGATGACACGTAAGGTTAAGATCGAGGACGAGGGTGATACAGAGCTTCTCGTTGGTACAGTTGTTGACGTCAACACCTTTAACGCAGAGAACGAGGCTATTCAGGCTCGTATCGATGCAGGTGAACGCGACCTCAGACTTGCTACAGCATCTCCCATGCTTCTCGGTATTACCAAGGCATCTCTCCAGACCGAGTCCTTCCTCTCCGCAGCTTCCTTCCAGGAGACCACCAAGGTCCTCACCGAGGCAGCTATCAAGGGTAAGGTTGACAACCTTATGGGTCTTAAGGAGAACGTTCTTATCGGTAAGCTCATTCCTGCAGGTACAGGTATGGAGCGCTACCGCGACGTTGAGATCACAAAGGCAGGAGAACCTGCTCCCGCAGAAGAAATTGCTGAATAAAACACTAAAAGGCATCCGAAAGGATGCCTTTTTTAATGCGTAATGCGTAATTCGTAATGCGTAATTAAAGGAAGAAACCCGTCAAACGGGTTTCTTTTAATATAATAGCAAACCTCACCCTCGTGTGATAACTATCAAGTATTACTGTACTTCACCCGAAGTGTAGCTCACCGCAGGTTTGATTTTTTGGTAATAGCAAACCTCATCCTCGTGTGATAAGTATCAATTACAGCTGAACCTCGCCCGAAGTGTAGCTCACCGCAGGAGCGCCGGTTAGCACTCTTCATAAATAATTAACAAAAGATTACGTAAAACTATTGACATGAAGGCTTAATAGTGGTAAATTATAAGCATAGTTTAGCACTTGGATATATTGAGTGCTAAAACAAAACAGGAGGAAGGAAATATGAGCTTTGAATTTAAAGATCTAAGCGAACGCAAAAAGCTGATACTTCAGGCGATAATCGATGCTCATATAAGCGGCGGAGAGCCGGTAGGATCAAAGTATCTTACACAGAACCTTCCTATATCGATCTCATCTGCGACCATTCGTAACGAGATGTCAGAGCTTGAGGAAATGGGTCTTCTTGAACAGCCTCACACTTCGGCAGGCAGAGTGCCAAGCGAATACGGTTACCGCTTCTACGTAAACTCTCTCATGAAGGGTTACGAGATGACCATGAAGGAAATCGACGAGCTTAACAGACTGACCAAGTCTAAGCAGGAAAAGCTTGACCATATCCTTGAATCAGCCGCTAAGCTTATGGGTAACATGACCAACTATACCGCACTTGCCTTTAAGGGTAACACACCCACCACCGTGATAATCCAGTTCAAGACCATGCGTATGGGTGCGGGCAAGTTCTTACTTGTAATGATGACAAGTGACGAGAACGTACAGACCAAGGTCATCAACCACGGCTTTGAGGTAAGTGATGAGTCCCTTGAGCTTCTCGAAGCTGTACTGAACAGATATCTCTGTAACGTAGACCTCGAGCAGGTAACGCTGTCTCTTATCTCTGAGATGGAGAGAGCGGTGGGTATCGAGGCGGCAGCCCTTATAAACCCCATAGTCAAGGGTGTTTACGACGTCATCAATCAGACGGGCTCGGGTGAGCTTAAGTTCCAGGGTGTGGATCGACTGCTCCAGTATCCCGAATTTTCGGATATCGGCAGATTCAGAGGTCTGCTCGGTGCAATAGAGAAGAAGGACGACATACTTGATATCGTTTCTCATTCCAAAAAGGATGAGATCAACGTATATATCGGTTCGGAAAACTCGGTGGACGTTATGAACAATTCCACTCTGATATTCAGAACCATCACACAGGGAGACAAGGTGGTAGGCGCTATCGGTGTTATAGGCCCCTGCCGTATGGATTATTCTAAGGTAATAGCCACTGTGGATTATCTCTCCCGCAACATCCAGCAGATGATGGATAACGACAAATTACTTCCCGATAAGGAAAGCGAGGATAAAAAATGACAGAAGAGATTCTCACCGAAGAAGAAGTAAAGGAAGAGACTCCTGCCGAAGAGGTTAAGGAAGAAGCTCCCAAGAAGGAAAAAAAGGACTGCAAGAAGCATAAAAAAGAAATAGAAGAGCTTAATGCAAAGATCGCTGAGCAGGAGGACAAATATCTCAGAGTTGTGGCAGAGTACGAAAACTTCCGCCGCCGTGCAAGAGAAGAGAAGGACGCCTGCTACACCGACGCTTATGCAGATGCGATAAAGGAGATACTTCCCGTTATCGACAATCTTGAGAGAGCGGCGGCATTCAAGGATAACGACAAGGTATCCGAGGGCGTAGCCCTTACCCTTAACCAGTTCAAGGCAACCCTTGAAAAGATGGGCGTAGAGGAGATAGCGGCTGAGCCCGGTACACCCTTTGACCCCAACTTCCACAACGCAGTAATGCACTGCGAGGATGATTCTTTAGGCGAAAACGTAGTAGCCGAGGTGTTCCAGAAGGGATACGTTAAGGGAAATAAGGTTATTCGCTACACTATGTGTAAAGTAGCCAACTAAGCAGGCAACTGCTATTATATATAAAATACAAACATTACCTAAATTAGGAGGAAATAAAAATGGGAAAGATTATTGGTATTGACTTAGGTACAACAAACTCTTGTGTTGCAGTATTCGAGGGCGGTGAGCCCATCGTAATACCCAACCCCGAAGGAGCAAGAACAACTCCTTCCGTTGTAGCATTTACAAAGGATAACGAAAGAATGGTAGGTCAGGTTGCTAAGCGTCAGGCTATCACCAACCCCGACAAGACCATCATGTCCATCAAGCGTGAGATGGGTACTAACTATAAGGTAGATATCGACGGTAAGGGCTATACTCCTCAGGAGATCTCTGCTATGATCCTGCAGAAGCTTAAGAGCGATGCTGAGGCTTACCTCGGCACACCCGTTACTCAGGCTGTTATCACCGTTCCTGCATACTTCTCCGACGCTCAGCGTCAGGCAACCAAGGACGCAGGTAAGATCGCAGGCCTTGAGGTTATGCGTATAATCAACGAGCCTACCGCAGCTGCTCTTGCATACGGTATGGATAAGGAACAGGATCAGAAGATCCTCATCTTCGACCTCGGCGGCGGTACCTTCGACGTATCTCTTCTTGAGATCAGCGACGGCGTATTTGAGGTTCTTGCAACCGCAGGTAACAACCGTCTCGGCGGTGACGACTTCGACAAGAGAGTTATCGACTGGATCGCTCAGACCTTCGCGGCTGAAAACGGCGGTCTTGACCTCAGAAATGACAAGATGGCTCTCCAGAGACTTAAGGAAGCAGCAGAGAAGGCTAAGATCGAGCTCTCCGGTATGGCTTCCTCCAACATCAACCTCCCCTTCATCACAGCAGACGCTACAGGCCCCAAGCACTTTGATGCTACTCTTACCAGAGCAAAGTTCAACGAGATCACCGCTGACCTTGTTGAGGCTACCATGGAGCCCACAAGACGCGTTCTCAAGGATGCAGGTCTGGGCGCTTCCCAGATAGATAAGGTACTGCTTGTAGGCGGCTCCAGCCGTATCCCCGCAGTACAGGAAGCAGTTAAGAGCTTTATCGGCAAGGAGCCCTTCAAGGGTATCAACCCCGACGAGTGCGTAGCTCTCGGTGCAGCTGTTCAGGCAGGCGTGCTTGGCGGCGAGGTTAAGGATCTTCTCCTTCTCGACGTAACACCCCTTTCTCTCGGTATCGAGACTCTCGGCGGTGTATTCAATAAGATCATCGAGCGTAACACCACCATTCCTACCAAGAAGAGCCAGATCTATTCTACTGCCCCTGACGGTCAGACCGCAGTTACAGTTCACGTTCTTCAGGGTGAAAGAGAGATGGCAAGCGGCAACACCTCTCTCGGTCAGTTCAACCTTGACGGAATCGCTCCCGCTCCCCGCGGTGTACCTCAGATCGAGGTTACCTTTGATATCGACGCTAACGGTATTGTTAACGTAACAGCAAAGGATATGGGTACAGGCAAGGAGCAGCACATCACCATCACCTCCTCCACCAACATGTCTCAGGAGGATATTGAGAAGGCTGTTAAGGAAGCTGAAAAGTTCGCAGAAGAGGACAAGAAGGCTAAGGAAAAGGTTGAGATCAGAAACAAGGCTGAATCTATGGTATTCCAGTCCGAAAAGACTCTCGGCGAGATCGGCGACAAGCTCTCCGATGAGGATAAGGCTCCCGTGACCGCAGCTGTTGAAAAGCTCAAGGAAACACTCAAGGGTGACAACACCGATGCTATCAAGGCAGATACTGAGGCTCTTGAGCAGGCATTCTACAAGGTTTCCGAAAAGCTCTATGCTCAGCAGGCTCCTCAGGGCGATCCCAGCGGCTTCAACGGTGCTCAGGGCTTCGGCGGAGCACAGGGCGGCGCAGATAACGGCACATACTACGACGCAGACTACGAAGATAAGACCTAATTGAAAGAAAATGCACACGTCTTTTAGGCGTGTGCATTTACGAGGTTATATAGATGGCAGACAAAAGAGACTATTACGAGGTCCTTGGCATCCAGAAGGGTGCAAGCGAGGACGAAATAAAGAAGGCCTACCGCAAGATGGCAAAGCAGTATCACCCCGACCTTCATCCCGGTGATGCCCAGGCAGAGGCTAATTTCAAGGAGGTAAACGAGGCATACTCGGTGCTCTCGGATGCCGACAAGAAGGCAAGATACGACCAGTACGGCCATGCAGGAGTGGATCCCAATGCAGGTTTTGGCGGTGGCGGTTTCGGAGGAGGTTTCGGCGGCTTCGACTTCGGAGATATCGGAGATATCTTCGGCAGCTTTTTCGGTGGCGGCGGTACAAGTCAGCGTAGCCGTAACGCTCCCCAGAGAGGCTCTGATATTGAGGTAGAGCTTACCATTTCCTTTGAAGAATCAGCCTTTGGCTGTAAGAAGGACGTTACCTTCAAGAAGATAGAAAAGTGTTCCGACTGTGGCGGTTCCGGTGCTGCAAAGGGCACCTCTGCCGAGACCTGTTCTATCTGTCACGGTACGGGTCAGGTCAAGGTGACCAACCGTACTCCCTTTGGTGTAATGCAGTCCACCAGAGCCTGCGAGACCTGCCGCGGAACAGGTAAGATAATCAAGACTCCCTGTACCAACTGCCGCGGAACCGGCTACGTACGAGTTTCCAAGACTATCGAGGTATCGGTACCTCAGGGTATTGCCGACGGTCAGCGCATATCCCTTCGCGGACTCGGTGACGACGGTAGAAACGGCGGTCCTTCCGGAGATCTTATTATATACATCAGCGTCCGTCCCCATCGCATCTTCGAGCGCGGCGGCAACAACCTCTACTGTGAGGTACCCATTACCTTTACCGAGGCAGCACTTGGTGCTACCATCAAGGTGCCCACACTTGAGGAGGACGCAGAGTTCGTTATCCCCGAGGGAACACAGAACGGCACCTCCTTCCGTCTGCGCGGAAAGGGTATGCCCTCTGTACACAACCCCAAGAACAAGGGCGATATAGAGTTCACCGTGGCGATAGAGGTTCCCCGTAACCTTGATTCAAAGCAGAAGGATCTGCTCCGCGAGTTTGCCGAGGCATGCGGTGAAAAGCATTATCAGAAAAAGAAGAAGTTTTTCGACAAAAAGAAGAAATAAGAGGATAGATTATGAACTGGACACAGTTACGCGTAACCTGCAGAAGCGCACAGCTTGACGACGTTGTAGCCGTTATGAGTATGCTTGATAACAGACTTATGATAGAGGACTACAGCGATATCGAAACAGGCCTTAACACTATTTACGGCGACCTTATAGACGAGACCATACTCAAGGCGGACAAGACCCACGCCAAGGTAAGCATGTATATCGACGAGCGCAACAACTACAACGACTATCTCCTCTTTATCAAGGAGCGCTTTAATGCAATGGGTCTGGATTGCGACATCGAGCTTATCGGTGTTGATGACGAGGACTGGGAAAACAACTGGAAGCGTTTCTACAAGCCTCTCAAGATAGGTAACCGCCTTATGATCGTTCCTATGTGGGAGGATTATGAGGTCAAGGGCGACGAGCTCGTTATCAAGATGGATCCCGGTCTGGCGTTCGGTTCGGGTACTCATGAGACCACCCGCCTCTGCGCTACTCTTATAGAGAAGCATATGCAACCCGGCGACCACGTTCTTGACGTGGGAACAGGCAGCGGTATCCTTGCTATCTGCGAGTCCAAGCTTGGGGCTAAGGATATCAATGCTTACGACATCGACCCCGTTGCGGTAAGAGTTGCTAAGGAAAACGCCGAAAAGAACGACGTACATAACGTTACCTGCGGTGTTTCCGATCTTTTAAAGGACGTTGATATGACAGGCGGCCTCTACGACTTTGTCAGCGCAAACATTGTTTCGGACATCATTATGCGTATGGCTCCCGATCTCGGCAGAGTAACAAAGATCGGTGCTACCGTATGTGTTTCCGGCGTTATCGACGAGTACGCAAAGGACGTGATCGACTGTATGGAGCGAAACGGCTTCGGCATCTCGGATATCATGTCCGACAACGGCTGGAAGGGCATTGTATTTAAACGAGTTAAATAATCAAAAAATCCGCTTCGGCGGATTTTTTTGTTGAAAAATATTGGAATATGTGATAACATATAGGCAGTAAGTGAACTAGGAGGTTTTTATGAATACTTTCAAGCGGATATCGGCGTTGATAATGCTGATTCTTATGCTCATATCGAGCCTTCCTGTCGCGGGTATTGCTGCGGCTATTCCCGAAAAGGCTCCCGTAACGACGGAGGCGACTGCTACCGATAAGCAGAGCGGAGTGGTAGTACGTCCCGACCGTGATGACGAGGACGGTATCACCGTTGCTTCAAGTACGTCGCTTATCTATAGCGATAATATTACAAGGGCAGAGTGGCTGCATAACCTTGCCGTTGTGTTCAATATGACGGTAGAGTCGGACGATATGCCCGATAACTATTACAGCGATCTAAGCGAGTCGCATCAGTATTACAGCGATATCATACTGAACGTGGAGTTCGGTGTTATCGATATTCCTGCAGGCGGCAAGCTTTATCCCGATAGGGTCATAGACCGTGATTTTGCGGTAAAGACACTTAACTTCTGCCTCGGCTACAGACTTGACGAGGGCAGAGAATACACCTTTGCCGATTCTTCTGATTGCTCTGATCCCATAAGTGCTCAGATAGCACTTGACCGCGGCTGGGTATCTCTGTCAGGTGGCAAGTTCTGGCCTACCCTTACAGTCACCTCAGCTGAGGCAAAGAGAATGCTTGACGATGCCGCGGCTGTCCTTGCAGAGAGCAGCGTTACCGATAACTATAACGGTAAGGTATCCTTTGCGTATCAGGTAAAGACTGTTCCTATGGGTACAGAGCTGTCCTACGATGAGGAGACCAAAAAGCTCAGTATCACATCCTGTCCCGTAGAGATAGTTAAGGGCGAAAAGTTTACTGTTTTCTATGACAGTATACCTAAGATATACGAGGCAGTATCTGTAACCAAGAACGGCAACGTTACCGTTGTTTCGGTTAACGATATAGATGCGTCCGACGCTATCAAGGATATGGGTATACAGGGCGTTGTGGGCTCTGACGAAATGGAGATCATCCCTGCCGACGGTGTTGAGGTGGAGATAGAGGACGTAGAGGATACTTCGGGTCTTGCTAAGGCAACGGTAAGCGCTAAGAGCGCCAAAACCACCAAGAAGGTGCAGATAGCTAACGGACTTACCGTATCTCTGACCGTTAGGGTCACAAACCCCAGATTTGTATATGAGATCAAGGGTGGCAGAGCTTATCTTGCTTGGGAGGCAGATACAGAGGTCAAATATTCTCTGGCAGGCAATCTTACCGAGCTTGTAGGCGGATTTAAGACAGTGCCGATATTTACGATTAAGTTTATGGGTGTAGGTTCCTTTGATGTTGAGGCTACCATAGATCTGTCGGGCAGTTGCTCGGGAACTATCAAGAACCACCTTATCATAGGCGTAGAGAAGGTCGGCGGTCAGTCTATGCGTATGGTAAGAAGCTTTAAGCAGACCGACTATTATTTCACCATGAGCGCAACCGCAGGCGTTGCCCTTGAGGTCAGCATAGGAGCTGACGTTGAGGTAGCAAGCTTTAAGGGCTACGGTAAGGTAGGTATGCAGGCTGTGGTAGAGTCAACCTACTACAGTGACGGCAAATATCCCCAGCAGTGTACTCATTTCGGCGCGTATATGTTTGCATCAGTTGGTGTATCCTGCAGTATAACCATCCTTGGCTGGGAGACCGAGTTTGAGGATGAGCTCGAGATATACAATGCCGATAACAGCCCCGTGAGATTTATTACTCATTACGAAAACGGCAACCCCGTGGCATCCTGTCAGAGGGGAAATACCTATTATAATTTCTTTACCAAGTGGAATTCCCGCTGGAGCGGCTGTGGCTGGAGAGGCGGTAACGGAAGATACGGCCTTGACGGAAACGGCAATCCTATCCCCCTGTATTACTATTCACTTGCAGACGGTAAGGCGACCATAACCTCCTATAACGGCAATTCCTCTTACGTGAGCATTCCAACCGAGCTTGACGGTTATCCCGTTGTTGCCATCGGCGCAAGTGCTTTTGCAGGCAAAAGGGTGTGCAGCGTTACGATACCCGAGGGAGTTACCTCTGTAGGCATCCGCGCCTTTGAAAACTGCGGATATCTCAGCGAGGTATCGCTTCCTTCCACGTTGACGTCTCTTGGCGGTATGGCTTTTGCCAACACCGCTCTCGAAAGCGTTCATATACCTAAATCTCTTGAATCCTGCGGATACGAGCTGTACCGCGGTGTATATACCTACGATTACGTTTTCCGCGGTAAGACCTACGGTCTTCAGGGAGGTCCCTTCTACGGTTGCGAAAGACTCAGGACCGCTACCTTTGAAGACGGTATCACATTTATTTCAGACAATCTTTTTAACGGCTGTACCGGTCTTACCACGGTAACCATCCCCGATACGGTCACAAAGATCGAGGCGAGTGCCTTCAAGGGTGCTTTGCGCCTGTCACAGCTTAAGCTGGGCAATAAGCTCACCTTGATAGAAAACGAAGCCTTCAGACTTTGCGTATCTCTTACCGGAGTTACTATACCCGATTCGGTTACCGAAATTTACGGATATGCCTTTGACAGCTGCGAAAACCTTTCGGAGGTCAAGCTTTCAAAAAATCTCGCTTCGATAGGAGGCAGAGCCTTCGGTCATACCGCGCTTACGTCGGTGAATATACCTAAATCCCTCAATACCTGCGGCAACGAGCTTGACCGCGGCATATATGAATGGTCGTATAGCTTCAACGGTGTCAATTATTCCTTGAGAGGCGGCCCCTTCTACTGCTGCGAGGCACTTAAGAGCGTAACTTTTGAGGAGGGCTCCACCAGGGTAGCCGGTGGACTTTTCTCGGGCTGTACCGGTCTCGAGGAGATAGTTATTCCCGATACAGTATCCGAGATAGGCGGTGCTGCCTTCAGAAGTGCGGTAAGATTAAAGAAGGTTACGTTTGGTAAAGCACTTACGAGCATAGGTGACGATTCTTTCGCTATATGCGTTTCTCTGCCCGAGGCTATCATTTCGGACAGCGTTACGTCTATTGGCGCATTTGCCTTTGCCGACTGTATAAATCTTAAGAAGGTCACTCTTTCAAAGAAGCTCAAGACTCTGGGCGGCAAGGCGTTTGCCGAGTCGGGTATTGAGAGCGTATTTATCCCCAAATCACTTAACGGCTGCGGTGTTGCCAAAAGAAACGGAGTATGGGACTGGGATCTCAATTATAACGGAAACACACTCAAGGGAGTGAGAGGAGCCCCCTTCTATAACTGTCAGAAGCTTAAAAAGGTCGAGTTTGAAGAGGGAATAGAGGTCATCGACGAAAATCTCTTTGCTACCTGTATCGGTCTCGAGGAGATAGTCATTCCCGATACCGTCGTACATATCGAATCCTACGCTTTCCGTAACTGCTTTAATCTGAAGAAGGTTACAATGAGCGATTCGGTCAAGCGCTTCGGTGACGAGGTGTTCTTAGGCTGCGCTTCGCTTACGGATGTTAAGCTGTCTCAAAATGTAGAATATATGTGGGCAAGGATATTCTCGGGCTGTACTGCTCTTGAAAAGATAGACCTTCCCGACAACCTGACCACCGTAAGCAACGGTATGTTTAACGGTTGTACCGCTCTTAAGAGCATTGAGATACCCGCTACCGTGACCAAGATAGATGAAAACGGCTTCAAGGGCTGTACCGCTCTTAGCAAGCTGACTGTCGCAGAGGGCGGCAAGGTTGATACCATCAACAAGTACGCCTTTGAAAACTGTTATCTCTTAGAGGATTCCAATATTTTCGACAGTGCGGTAACTATAGCCGACTGTGCCTTCAAGAACTGCGATAAGCTTACCAAGGCAGAGCTTCCCGCAACACTTAAGACTTTAGGAAAAGAAGTATTCTACGGCTGCGAATCCTTAAAGACGGTGAGCTTTGCCGATTACAGCATTACCACTTTAAACAACAATACCTTTATGGAGTGTCCCGCACTTACGGAAGTTACACTTCCCAAGGGTCTTACCACGATAAACTCTCAGGCATTCAAAAATTCTCCCACACTTACCAAGGTTACTATACCTCAGTCGGTAACAAAGATAGACGCAAGCGCGTTCTCTTATCCTACCATTACTGTAATTCACGGTGTTAAGGGAAGTACTGCCGAGACCTTTGCCAATGACGGCGGATATAAGTTCGTCGATATCGGTGTTTCCTGCCAGGGCTTTATGCCTGCAAACGGAAACGAAAGCATCACGTTGGATATAGGCCAGAGCCACAGAGTGGAGTTTGAATATTATCCCGAAAACACAACAGATATTGTTACCTTGACTCAGGATTCCAATAAGCTCAGCATATCCGGCATCGAGATCAAGGGTGAAAGATCCGGCGACACCACGGTTACTGCCCTTACCACAAGCGGTGTCTCCTGCAAGCTCAACGTTCACGTTCGCGACGGTAGGAAGCTGGAGCTGATCTCTGCGCCTGCAAAGACAGAGTATTTTATCGGTGATAAGCTCGATCTTACGGGACTTAAGGTTCGAGGCGTTTATGACGACGGAACTTACAGAGAGATAACAGATTATACTGTCAGTGGATATAATCCTTCAAAGGAAGGTTCACAGACCATTACCGTTACCTGGACTAAGTATAATGGCAGCAAGCATAGTTGCAGCTTTACCGTTCAGGTCATAGACAACACCCCCAAGATCAACGGTATCCGCATCAAGACCCTGCCTGCCAAGCTGATCTACGAGCGTAAGCAGTCGCTTGATCTTACAGGTATGGTGGTCGAGGCTACGTATACCGACGGCTCTGTTAAGGAGATAACCGATTATACCACCTCCGGCTACAATGCTCTTATGTACGGTGAGCATACCGTTACCGTAAAGCACGGCGAGTTTAGTGCCACCTTTACCGTAGAAGTAGTGGAGGAGATCCACGTACATACCTGGGGTGACTGGTATGTGGAGACTGAGCCCACCTATGATACGGTCGGTACCGAAAGACGTGACTGCACCTCCTGTGACGGCTACGAGACAAAGGATATCCCCGTATTACCCAGAGTTCCCGTGCTTACTCTTGACGGATATGATATAAGGATAACTCTTGCGGAGGATATGACCTATATCAGATATGCTCCCGGTACGTATACCACGTCGAGTGATATAAAGAATGCTCCCGGCTGTGTGACCCTTGACGCAAAGACTATCGGTGAAAACACCGTAGACGGTGACTTTGTAAAGAACTTCCCCGAGGGTGGAGTATACAGCTTCTGGGTGAAGCTTGAAAACGGCAACACCTATATATTCAACTGCGATATGGCGGATATGGAGCAGTACGTTACCTCGGATAAGCTGGATATAACAGTTCATAATCTCTACGGTGTCAAGGACTTCTTTATCGCCAAGGGTGATTATGACAGCTATGCGGATCTCAAAAACAACTATATAGTCAGAGTTACCTCCACAAAGATAGCGGGTGCTCACAGCTATACCTACAGCCTTACAGAAGAGGCTCTCTACACGGTGCTTGTCAGATACGACAATACCTCAAGATCCGACAGCGTATTCAAGCAGAACGTATCTCTGCATACTCACAGCTATGAGTCAGCAGTTACCGTTATCCCCACCTGCATGGGAGAGGGTATAATGACCTATACCTGCAACTGTGGTGACAGCTATACCGAGGTGATCGCGGCAACGGGCGAGCATCAGTGGAGAGCGTGGAGCATTCACACTGAGCCTACCTATACCGAGGAGGGCAAGGAGACGCGCAGCTGCGAGACCTGTGACAGCGTAGAATACAGACCCATCCCCGTAAAGGAATACGTAAATCCCTTTGGCGACGTCAAGGATGCCCACTGGTTTGCTTCTGCCGTTACCTACGTAGTGAAGAAGGGTTATATGAACGGTATGTCTCCCACCTCCTTCTCTCCTAACGGCAACATCAAGCGTGAGCAGTTCGTGCTTATACTTGCCAATATAGCGGGTGTAGACACCAATGACTATAAGAATATCTCCAGCGGTATGACCGACGTTCCCACAGGACAGTGGTACTCGGGTGCCGTTGCATGGGCGGTTAAGGAGGAATACGTAAGCGGTATGACTCCCACCACCTTCGGACGCGGCAAGGATATTACCCGTGCTCAGCTTGCGAGAATGTTCTACACCTTTGCAAGCAAGAACGGTGTGAGCGTATCCGGCAGAGCAGACCTTTCCGGCTTTGCCGATGCGGCTAAGGTACAGGACTGGATGCGCGACGGTCTTGAATGGGCGGTCGACGCAGGCATCATCAGCGGTATGAATATTCAGGGCAAGCTTTCGCTCAATCCCAACGGCACCGCAACCAGAGCTCAGGCGGCGGTAATGCTTACTGCTTTTGATAAGATAAAATAACGTAATAATCTTGGAAAGAGGCATAAACGCTGAGTTTATGCCCCTTTTTAGTCTTAAATGTAAAGAATTTTTGTATAACCAACTTTTTTCTTGACAATTCTAACCTTATGGTGCTATAATCTATCTTGTGTCGGACTGGGCATACCCTTTCCGCACGCAAAAAATTATAAATACTTAAGAAAGGAGTTGTAGCATGCCAACCTTTAACCAGTTAGTCAGATACGGACGTCAGGACAAGACATGGAAGTCCAAGTCCCCTGTACTTCAGAAGGGTTTTAACAGTCTTACAAACAGACCTACAAACCAGTCTGCACCCCAGAAGCGTGGTGTATGTACAAAGGTTACAACCACCAGCCCTAAGAAGCCTAACTCTGCTCTTCGTAAGATCGCCAGAGTAAGACTTACCAACGGTATGGAGGCAACCACTTATATTCCCGGTATCGGCCACAACCTTCAGGAGCACTCTGTTGTTCTTATTCGTGGCGGTAGGGTACGTGACCTCCCCGGTGTACGTTACCATATCATCCGTGGTACGCTCGATGCACAGGGCGTTGACGCACGTAGACAGAGCCGTTCTAAGTACGGTACCAAGAGACCTAAAGCAGGTAAATAATCACATCACAATGGTTGCTTAAGGTCGGTTATACATGCTATCAACTTTTTGATATAATTTTGTATTCCTGACTCTTAATAAGCATCTACGAAAAAACAAATTTTCGAGTACCAGTGATATCATTTTTATGAAGGAGGGAAGATCATGCCTAGAAGAGGTCAGATTTCTAAGAGAGACGTTCTGCCGGATCCTATGTATAACTCTAAGCTTGTTACCAAGCTTATCAACAACATTATGTATGACGGCAAGAGAGGTGTTGCTCAGAAGATCGTTTACGACGCATTCAAGCTCGTAGAGGAGAAGAGCGGCAAGAACGCACTGGAAGCATTCCAGGAAGCTCTCAACAATGTAATGCCTGTTCTCGAGGTTAAGGCTCGTAGAATCGGCGGTTCCACTTATCAGGTTCCTATGGAAGTTCGTGAAGAGAGAAGACAGACACTTGGTCTGCGTTGGATCAGAACATATTCCAGAAACCGCAGTGAGAGAACCATGGCTGAAAAGCTCGCAGGTGAGATAGTTGATGCAATCAACTCTACCGGCGGCGCTTTCAAGAAGAAGGAAGAAACTCACAGAATGGCTGAAGCTAACAGAGCTTTCGCACATTACAGATATTAATTTGTGCCGGTCAAACGTTTATTATTAAAAGGAGTTCAAAATGCCTAGACAGTATTCGTTAGAAAATACCAGAAATATCGGTATCATGGCACATATCGACGCGGGTAAGACCACCACTACCGAGCGTATCCTGTTCTACACAGGTGTTAACCACAGACTCGGTGAGACACATGATGGTTCCGCAACAATGGACTGGATGGAGCAGGAGCAGGAGAGAGGTATTACAATTACTTCCGCTGCTACCACTTGCTACTGGCAGGGTGCTAACAACCAGTTCAAGAAGCACCGTATAAACATTATCGACACCCCCGGTCACGTTGACTTTACCGTTGAGGTTGAGCGTTCTCTTCGTGTTCTGGACGGTTCTGTAACAGTTTTATGTGCCAAGGGCGGCGTTGAGCCTCAGTCTGAGACTGTATGGCGCCAGGCTGACCAGTACGGTGTTCCCAGAATGGCTTATGTCAACAAGATGGACATTATGGGTGCTGACTTCTATCGTGTTGTACAGATGATGAAGGACAGACTCAAGTGTAACGCACTTCCCATTCAGCTCCCCATCGGTGCAGAGGATACCTTCAAGGGTATCATCGACCTTATCGAGATGAATGCTGAGGTTTATTACGATGACCTTGGTAAGGATATGCGTACAGAAGAAATTCCTGCAGATATGATGGACAAGGCTGAAGAGTATCACAATGCTCTTATCGAGACCGTTGTTGAGCAGGACGATGAGCTTATGGAGAAGTACCTTATGGGTGAAGAGCCTACTAAGGAAGAGATCAAGAGAGTTCTCCGTCAGGCTACTATCGACAACAAGATCGTACCCGTAGTATGCGGTACATCCTATAAGAACAAGGGTGTTCAGAAGATGCTTGATGCAGTTATCGAGTACATGCCTTCTCCTCTTGACGTTCCTGCGATCAAGGGTATCAATCCCGAGACCGAGGAAGAGGACGTAAGACATTCTTCCGATGACGAGCCCTTTGCAGCTCTCGCATTCAAGATCATGACCGACCCCTTCGTTGGTAAGCTCTGCTTCTTCAGAGTTTACTCCGGTGCTGTTGAAGCAGGTACCACTGTTTACAACTCCACCAAGGGCAGCCGTGAGCGTTGCGGACGTATCCTTCAGATGCACTCCAACGACCGTACCGATATCGATGTTTGTTACGCAGGTGACATCGCTGCAGTTGTAGGTGTAAAGAACACCACAACAGGTGATACTCTCTGCGATGAGAAGCATCCTATCATTCTCGAGTCTATGGAGTTCCCTGAACCTGTTATCCGTGTTGCTATCGAGCCTAAGACCAAGGCAGGTCAGGAAAAGATGGG
>JAZRQH010000017.1:0-1949 GCA_045649645.1 Eubacteriales bacterium | reverse complement strand
AGGTTGATAGCGGTCTGACCGCCGAGGGATGCAACAACACCCAGAGGCTTTTCAAGCTCGATAACGTTCATAACGTCCTCAACGGTAAGAGGCTCGAAGTAGAGCTTGTCACTTACTGTGTAGTCGGTAGAAACGGTCTCGGGGTTGTTGTTTATGATAATTGCTTCATAGCCTGAGTTCTTGATGGTCTGTACCGCATGAACGGTGGAGTAGTCAAACTCTACACCCTGGCCGATACGGATAGGACCTGAACCGAGAACTATGATCTTCTTTCTGTCTGTAACGATGGATTCGTTCTCCTGCTCGTAGGTGGAGTACATATAGGAAACGTAGCCGTCATACTCACCTGCGCAGGTGTCGATCATCTTGTATACGGGGAAGAGGTTGTTGTCCTTTCTGAACTTATAAACGTCAGGCTCGGGACAGTTCCATACCTTGGAGATGAACTTATCAGAGAAGCCCATTCTCTTTGCCTCGTACATTGTATCGTAATCAAAGGGATTAGCGGTAAGTGTATGCTCAAAGTCGATGATGTTCTTATACTTTTCAAGGAAGAGCATATCTATCTGTGTCTTGTCGCAGATAACACCCAGGTCAACACCGAGACGGATAAGCTGGGAGATAGCAAAGATTCGGTCGTCGGTACCGTCCTTGATGTAGTCAAGGAGCTGAGCAACAGACATCTCGTCAAACTTGGGCATATGGAGATGACATACGCCGATCTCAAGGGAACGTACAGCCTTGAGAAGACACTCTTCAAGGGTACGGCCGATGCTCATTACCTCACCTGTAGCCTTCATCTGTGTGGAAAGCTTGTTTGATGCGGTAGCAAACTTATCGAAGGGGAAGCGGGCAACCTTGGCTACAACGTAGTCAAGTGCGGGCTCAAAGCTTGCGGGAGTAGTGGAGAGCATGATCTCGTCAAGGGTAAGACCTACCGCTACCTTTGCGGTAATGCGTGCGATAGGATATCCGCTTGCCTTGGATGCAAGTGCGGAGGAACGGGATACACGGGGATTAACCTCGATGAGGTAGTAGTCAAAGGACTGGGGGTCGAGAGCGAACTGTACGTTACAGCCGCCTTCAATCTCAAGTGCGCGGATCAGCTTAAGAGCGGAGTCGCGGAGAATGTGATATTCCTTACTTGTAAGGGTCTGGCAGGGAGCAACAACGATAGAGTCACCTGTATGGATACCAACAGGGTCGATGTTCTCCATAGAGCATACGGTGATAGCGGTGTCGTTACTGTCACGCATAACCTCAAACTCGATCTCCTTATAGCCCTTGATGGACTTTTCAACAAGAACCTGAGAAACGGGAGAGAGTGCAAGAGCGTTCTTCATTATGTCAACAAGCTCGGTTCCGTTGCCCGCAAACCCCCCGCCTGTACCGCCGAGGGTAAATGCGGGACGAAGAACTACGGGATAGCCGATCTTTTCTGCGATAGCCTTACCCTCTTCGATGGTGTTTGCTACGTCGGAGGGAAGAACGGGCTCACCAAGGTCAAGACAGAGCTGCTTGAAGAGCTCACGGTCCTCTGCGCGCTCGATAGACTCGCACTTGGTGCCGAGAAGCTTAACGCGGCACTCGTCGAGAATACCCTTACGTGCAAGCTGCATAGCAAGGTTAAGACCTGTCTGACCGCCAAGGCCGGGGATGATAGCGTCGGGACGCTCATAACGGAGTATCTTTGCCACATATTCAAGGGTCAGAGGCTCCATATATACCTTGTCGGCAATGGTGGTGTCTGTCATGATGGTAGCGGGGTTGGAGTTGCAGAGGATAACCTCATAGCCCTCTTCCTTAAGTGCAAGACAAGCCTGAGTGCCTGCATAGTCAAACTCAGCAGCCTGACCGATAACAATAGGGCCGGATCCGATGATCAGAATTTTCTTGATGTCTGTTCTCTTACTCATTTTTTCCTCCTAGAATTTTAATAGTCTGTATTA
>JAZRQH010000016.1:0-14787 GCA_045649645.1 Eubacteriales bacterium | reverse complement strand
CAGGAGAATCCGATAAGATATCCGCCGTGCTCCTCCTCCATCTTGCCCATATCGGTTGCTATAAGTCCGGGGCTAAGAGAAACTACGCGGATCCCCTTGGGGCCAAGGTCAAACGCACTCTTTGCCGCATACCAGCAAACGAAGTTCTTAGAAAGACCGTACGCAAATCCGTTTTTCTCATAGTCGGACTTAGCCATATTTGCTCTCTTGATGAGCTTAGCAAGGAATGCAGCCTCGTCTGTTTCGGCAAGGGGGTACGCCTTCTTGGGAAGGATAAAGGAAGGGAGCGCATAAGCGGAGTTGGAGGAGATATCACAGATAACGCTGCCTGCGTTCATTTTTTTGGAAAACTCCTGGTTTACGTAAACCGTTCCCAGAGCGTTGATACGAAGTATCTTTTCCTGATCGCCTGCCTTTCCCATTGCGGGGGAAACGCCTGCGGCGTTTATCACATTCTTTATTTCACCTAAGGATGCGGCGTACTCTGCCAGCTTCTTCACGCTCTCGCGGTCGGAGGTATCGCAGGCAAAGGCATATGCCTCGTAGCCCAGCTCCTTGAGCTCATTTACTGCGTTCTCAAGCTTGGATACGGTTCTGCCGGAGATAACGATTATCTTTTCCTTGGGCATATTTTTGGCAGCCGCCAGACCCATTCCGCTGCCGCCGCCTGTTATAACACATACGTTTTTCATTTCTTTCTCCTTACTTTTCGTAAATACACATTTTTCGATTACTGATTATATCATTTATCTGTCAAAAAATCAATATTTTATCAGCATTTTATAGACCTCGGAGCCTGAGAAAACGCCAAGAATTTCTTGATGCTCAGCGTCATTTTTTGCGGTGTTTCTATTGAAAACTACTTTATTATATGTTATAATATTTTGATTGACAAAATGTTATCATATCAAATTTACAAATTTCGACAAAGGAATTTCTATGAAGCTTCGCAACGTTCACGGCTTTGCCACCATAGACGAATACGTCAGCTATAAGCTGTCGCTCTATTCCGAAAAGGAAAAGAGCTTTGAATCTCTTTTTGAGCTTATGTTCGACGAAAGCGACAACATAATGGTGGAGACCACCGACGGATACAGGGTAAACAAGACCACCTACGGGGAGTTTAAAAATAAAATAATGAGTATCGTTCCTACGGTGGCTAAGGCTTTCGGTGAGATTCCCGAGGGCTCGGTGATAGGGCTGTATATGGCTAACTGTCCCCAGTGGCTGATGCTGTTCTGGGCTATACTGGCTTCAGGCTACCGTGTGCTCCTGATGAACACAAGACTGTCAGACTCTGTGCTTGACTCCATCCTTTGCGAGCACGGCGTTGCGGGAGTTATATCGGACGGTAAAACTTTTTGTGTAAAGACTGTTATCAAAGAAGATCTGCTTGTTCCCTGTGACGAACCGATGCCGAACCGTCCCTTTGGTAAAGAAATTCTCTTTATGTCCTCGGGTACCTCTGACAGAGTCAAGCTCTGTGCGTATAACGGAGAAAACTTTTACTATCAGGTCTGCGACAGCGCAAACATAATCGCTACCTGTCCCGATATCAAGCGTCACTATGAGGGTGAGCTCAAGCAGCTGGTGCTTCTGCCCCTGTGTCACGTATTCGGATTTATTGCGGTATATCTGTGGTTCGGATTCTTCTCCCGTACCTTTGTTTTCCCCAAGGATCTGAATCCCGCAACAATACAGCGTACCGTAAAAAAGCATAAGGTGACCCACATCTTTGCCGTTCCCATGGTATGGGAGGCGGTGGCAAAGGCGGCAAGATCCCGTATTAAGGCAAGAGGGGACAAGACCTACGCCAAGTTCCTTCGTGTAAGCAATCTCGTCAACTCTATGGGCAGCGCAGGCGACGTCCTTGCAAAGCGTTTGCTTTCGGAGGTACGTGAGGGTCTGTTCGGTGACAGCATAAGGTTCCTTATCAGCGGCGGCAGTGAGATAAGCCCATCAACCCTTAGTTTTTTCAACGGCATAGGCTATCACCTTGCCAACGGCTACGGAATGACCGAGATAGGAATCACCTCGGTTGAAAAATCCCGAAGCAAAAGGATTCTTAACTCCGCATCTATCGGTGCACCCTTCGGATACACCGAATATTCAATAAACGAAAAAGGCTGTCTGCTGGTCCGAGGCAAGACCCGTGCCGCCCGTATACTCTGCGATGGCAGGGAGACGGTGGCAAAGGACGGTGAGTGGTTCGACACAGGCGACATAATGCGCTGTGAGAACGGCAGATATTATACCGGCGGCCGCTCGGACGACCTCATTATCTGCGAGGACGGCGAAAACCTCAACCCCAATCTCTCTGAGGCGGCTATCGCTACAGAGGGTATAGACAAGCTCTGTGTGTTTATGACCGAGGACAAGGTTGCTTCGGTTATCGCCTCAGTACCCGGATGCTTTGATAAGCCCACCCTTGAGGCTCTGCATAAGGCCCTGACCGATTCTATCGACCGTGCCGGGCTTGGCAGCGTTATCCGTCGTATATACTTTACAAACGCTTCCCTTCTGTCGGAGGGTGAGTTCAAGATATCCCGCAAAAAGCTGGCTATGCGTATAGCAAATGGGGATATCAGAGTGTTTGATCCCTCGGATCTGGATTCTCATACCAACGAATTGAACGAGGGTCTGGAGCGTGAGCTTCAGGACTGCTTTGCCCGTATCCTTGACAAGGATCCCGCTATCATCGGCAAGGACACTCATTTCTTCCGCGACCTTGAGGGCACAAGCATAGATTACTATGCCCTGCTCGGAAGCATAAAGGAGAGATTTGGCGTAGAGGTAGCGGTAAGCGGCGAGACTCAGCCCGCAACTATTGGTGAATTTATATCCTACCTTCAGAAAAGGTAAAAGATTATTATAAAAACAGGAAGTGGTTATTATGATAAGATCTCTTGATAAAAAATGGAAAGAGTTTTTGTTTGCATTTTCGGGCTTTGGACCTAATTTTCTTATGATCCTTATGGGCTCTTATTATTCGGACGCCCTCAACCCCTCATCCCTTGAGATGGGTGAGCAGTTCCAGGCAATAATGCCCGGTGTATGCTATATCCTGCCTGCGCTTTTTCCCATTCTTTTCGCTATCGGCAAGATATTCGACGGTATCATAGACATTCCATTTGCTCATATCACAGACACTCTGTCCACAAAGTGGGGCAGACGCCGTCCTGCGATCGCCGTATGCTTTATACCTATGGTGGTAAGCTACGTCCTCTGCTGGATACCTGTTGGCGGTGCTGAGGCAAAGCTCTTCAACACCCTGTGGACAACCTTCTTCAGCATTATATTCTTTGCGGCATATACGATGTGTCTCATCGCATTCTACGGCTCTCTTTCCGCAGTATGTACAGATGAGCCTCAGCGTCTCAGAGTTTCGGGCTACAAGTCCTTCTTTGACACCATTACCTACTGTATGGTATACGCTCTCGTTCCCGTTATCCTTTCGGGCGCTGGGCTTCATGTTGACAAGCTTGTGTTTATATGTATGCCCCTTATGCTGACCATGCTTATCCCCCTCTTTCTTATCAAGGAGGGTGAAAAATACGGCTATCCCGAAAACGAAGGCATAAGCGACGAAAAGCTGACCGTGGGTCAGAGTCTGTCACTCACCTTCAAGAACAGAATATTCCGCCGCTGGACCTACGTCAACTGCTGTACCTTCTTCGGTCTGCAGATGTTTTTGTCCGCCATGAACGGACTTATCATCGGCGGTATGGGCATGAACGGTTTCCAGATGGCTATACTCAACACCTGCGCATTCGGTCCGGTGCCCGTGATGCTCTATCTCTTTAACAAGGCTAAGCGCAGATACGGTATACGTGCTACATACCAGAGCTGTCTGCTTATGTTTGCGGCAGCAATATTCTCCTTCTTCCTCGCTTCAAGATTTGTTCTCGGAGAGGGAAATATGACCGTCAAGATGGTAATAGGAGTCATAGGAGGTCTCTGCGGAAGCTGGGCTATCGGCGCCTTCTTTATGATGCCATATCTTGCTCCCGCGCAGATATCAAGCGTTGAGGAAAAGCTGACAGGCAGAAACCACTCCGCAATGTATTTTGCAGGTAACGCCGTTGCCACCTCTATCGTAGGCGCTATATCCGGCAATCTGGTGTACGAGTACATAAAGAATATATTTATCGCCAAGGGCAAGGGCCTTGTATGGGCTGAGGCCCAGGGTTCTATGTCCGCATCCGAGACCGCTTATCTCAAGCTCTTCGGCACACAGGGTACTGCCTCTGAGGTAGCATCCTCTATATTCAATTTCGGCAATCTGATAGTTCCCTTTATCGTAGCTGTAACCTGTATCGCAGGCTTCTTCCTTGCCTTCAAGATGCCCCGTAACTTTACTCCCCGTATCCTTGCTGAGGAGTTCAAGGCAATGGATCCCGATCTTGATATCAGCATGGTAGAAGAGGATCCCAAGGAAGAACGTTCCGAGATCATCTTTGTGCAGGTAGGTCTTTCGGTGCTTTCCGGCTTTATCTTTGGATTTATATGGTCGGGCATCCTTATGAGATCTGTAAAGAACTACCGTAAGGAATTTAAGATCCTCCCCGCATATCTGCTTTCCTGCCTTGTTCCCTTTGTACAGATAGCATATATCCTCAAGATGAGAAAGCTCATCCTCAAAACAGCCGAGGAAAAGGGAATAGAGGTTAAGCTCAATGCTATTCCTCTTGTAATAACCTCTGTACTCTTCCCCGTTCTTTTCACCAACGTTATATCTCTGGCTTTGTTACAGAGGGCTATGAACCGTATCCTTGAAAACGAGGACAAATAAACAATGCTGTATTTTATCTTTCAATGGTTTGTGAGGATAACAGGATTTATCCCACAGCTACTTATATTCCGTATAAAGCTTCACCACGAGGATAAAAAGATCCAGGGACGGCATATCCGCGGTAAGGCTATCGTAGTCTCAAACCACAATTATCTGTTGGATTTCGGAGTTCTGCTCTTTGTTTTCTGGACCAGGACTCTGCGCTGTGCCGTAGCTGAGGTAATGTACCAAAAGAATATTTTTATGACTACCCTTCTCAAGCTGCTGGGATGTGTGCGTGTGGACAGGGACAGCTGTGACTTTTCCTTCCTTGACCGCATGAAGCGTATCCTTGACAGAGGCGGTGCGGTAGAGATATATCCCGAATCCCGTCTGCCCGAAAAGGGTGAAGCCAGACCTCTTGAATTCAAGCCCAGCTACGTTCATCTGGCGCTTGATTCGGGTGCTCCCATCATTCCTGTTTACAGCAACGCCAAGCTTTTTTCAAAGGAACGCTTGGAGGTGGTCATCGGCAAGCCTATCGACCCTATGGAGTTATATGACAGCAGGCTTTCCGAAAAGGAAAACGTAAATAATATCAACTCATACGTAAGGAGTAAGATCATTGAGCTCGGAAAACAACTTGAAGAAAAAGAGGGTAAATGACCCGCCCTTCTATAATTTCTGGTACGACTTTGTCAAGGTAACCGGCGCTCTGCCGGCGCTTATCTGGATGAGGCCCAAGCTTCATTATCCCTTTGGCAAGCCCAATAAAAAGGGAGGGCTGATGATATCATCAAATCATCCCACCTTCCTTGACCCTATCATAGCGCTGCTTGCCTTTCCCGAAAGAAGACTGCACTGCCTTGCAACAAAGGATCTGTTCCGCAAGGAGCGCAACGCATTCTTCTTCAAGAAGGTACACTGTATCATCATAGACAAAGAGAACTTCAATATGAGTTCCTTCCACGAGGTGGTAGAAAGGCTTAAGGAAGACAAAGCCGTCCTCATATTCCCCGAGGGTCAGGTCAACCGTGATGCCGAGGCAAAGCCGCTGCTCGCCTTTAAGTCGGGTATGGTGCTTATGGCGCACAGGGCAAACGTACCCATACTGCCTATGTATATCGTAAAAAAGAAAAAATGGTACCAGCGCCAGCATATCGTGCTGGGTCAGCCGGTCAATATAGCCGAGATGCTCGGTAAAATGCCCACAATGGATTCATTGACACAGGTGAGCGACCTTTTGAGAGATGAAGAAGAAAAACTGAGAGAATATTTTGAATCTCTTCCCATATACGAGAAAGGATGGAAAAACAAATGAACGAGAAATTTAAAAAATACACGGATGAGGAAACATTTTCAAAGATAGTGGATTTCCCCAATATTACCGCTATGTGGGAGCACCGTGCTTCCACCTATGCAGACAACGTTGCAATAGTTGACGGCGACAGCCACACCTATGCTCAGCTTGACTCTGATATGGCTTGCTTCAGAACCGTTCTCAAGAACAACGGCGCTACACCCGGATCCCTTATCGGTATCCTCTGTCCTAACTCCTACGGCTTTGTAAAGGCGTTCCTTGCGGCGGCTACCTTCGGTGTTCCCGCAGTGCTTATGCCTACACATCTTGATGAAATGACAGTGTTCGGTATCGCATCCAAGTTCGGCATGAAGGCTGTTGTATACGATGAGTCCCTTGAGGCAAAGGTAGCCGTGCTTCGCGAAAAGAATCCCGCAGTTGCTCTTATTCCCTCCTCTGCTGTAAGCGAGGAAAAGACCCCTGCTATTCCCGTTCCCTCTGAGACTCCTGCGGCTATCCTCTTTACCGGCGGTACCACCGGCAAGAGCAAGGGCGCAAAGCTCAGCCACAAGGCTATCCTCGCAGGCACGATGAACGGCTGCTACGGTATAAAGAAGATCTTTGAGGAAAGATATCTGCTGGTTCTTCCCTTAACTCACGTTTTCGGTCTTATCCGTAACCTTATGACCTCTCTCTACACAGGCAGCTCGCTCTATATCTGCCGCAACAACAAGGATATGTTCCGTGACGTTGCAGTATTCAAGCCTACTATCATGGTTCTTGTTCCCGCTCTTGCCGAGATGGCTCTGAACCTCTCCGCACAGTTCGGCAGAAACATGTGGGGTCCTGATCTCAAGACTATTATCTGCGGTGCGGCTCCCGTTGCTCCCTACCTTGTTACCGAGTATGACAAGCTGGGTGTTACCCTGCTTCCCGGCTACGGTCTTACCGAGTCTGCAAACCTTGTCAGCGGTAACCCCGAGGCACTTAAAAAGCCCGAGTCGGTAGGTCTTATATACGACGGTATGGAGTATAAGATCGTTGACGGCGAGCTCTGGCTCAAGGGTATCAATATGATGGACGGCTACGTTACTCCCGACGACAACGCCGTAGCTTACGAGGACGGCTATTTTAAGACAGGCGACCTTGTACGTATAGACGAAGAAGGCTTCTTATACATTACAGGCAGACTCAAGGAGATCATAGTTCTTCCTACAGGTGAGAACGTATCCCCTGCAGAGCTTGAGGTCAAGTTCTGTGCTATAGACACCATCCAGGACTGCCTTGTATTCGACGATGACAACGGCAAGCTGGTGCTTGAGGTGCTGCCCAGAATGACAAAGATCAAGGAGCTTGGCGTAGAGGATATCTACGCTCACATCAAGGCAGAGACAGACAAGATAAACGAGACTCTGCCCTCCTTTGAAAAGATAAATAAACTCATCATCCGTGATACAGACTTTATCCGTACACCTGCGATGAAGATTGCGAGGAACTTAAATGGCAATGTCAAGAAGTGAGATACTTGAAAAGCTTACCGACGTTATGAAGATGGCTATGCCCTCTTCCGATACCGATATCACAACCTTAAGCGAGGATGCTAACCTTGTAAACGATCTGGGACTTTCCTCTGTTGGAGTTCTGTATATAGTTATTGCAATAGAGGAGTTCTTTAACATCCGTTTTGACGACGTGGGCTTTGCTGATTTCAATACTATAGGCGACGTAGTCAATTATATCGAAAAAAAGCTTGAAGCATGAAATGGGTAATGAAGGAGCCGACACGGGGCGATATGATCCGTGTCGCCTCGGGCAGCATATATCATTTCGGCATCTACGTGTCGGATGACGAGGTCATCCAGTTTGGACTGGCGCCCTCTCAGCGAGTACTGCTCCGCGACAGCGAGGTAGAGGTGCTCTCCTCGGATATATACGGTTTTCTGTCAGGCGGCTTTCTTGAGGTCTGCGAGTTTGACAGAAAAGAAAGAAAAAAGAACCGTAAGCCGGACCAGGTAGTAGACTATGCCAGATCAAAGATAGGCATGCGTGGCTATAACATCATCTATAACAACTGCGAGCATTTTGCAAACGAATGTATCTCGGGCAAGCCCTCCTGTGAGCAGGCTGACCGCGTACGGGAAATGTTCCGTAATATGCCTGTGGTAGACGTATATCTTGCCCCTCTGCCCGAAAAGGATATTGGCGAACCCCTTGCCTCAGAGGTAAGACAGGCGGATATTGACTCCGTTTCAAATGACAGAGTCAAGCGTGAAAAGTATTACGTATGGAAGCTGCTTGAATACGGACTGATGCGAAGCCTTGGCATAAAGATAGAGGATCTAAGCTTCACAAGGGACAAAAGCGGCAGATATATGACCGACAAGGTGGAGTTCTCTCTGTCTCACAGCAAAGATGCTCTTGCGGTTGCCGTATCCCGTGCGCCCGTAGGTGTTGATATTGAGGACATGGAAACAGCTTGCCGCGATGGTATGCCCCGACGCTTTATGACTGACAGTGAGTACGAAAAATACGAGAGCCTGCCTGATGATGAAAAGCAGAGATTCTTTGTAACCACATGGACCGCAAAGGAAGCTCTCTTCAAGACTTCCCATAAGGATGCGTTTGTTGCAACGGATATTGACAGCAACAGCACATTACTTAAAAGCTATGAGAAATCGGTAGACGGCAGAGCATATTCCTTATCGGTTGCCACCGCTACACCCGAAAGAATAAGAATTTACGAAAACATCGTACTGTAAGAGGTTTGTATGAACCCCGAAATGAATTTTTCACCAAAGAATATAAGTAGCCGTGTCAAAAAAGCGGCGCTTATAATATCCCTTTCCCTTGTGGGAATGAGCACTACAACCGTGGTCTCGGCTATCCTCGGATACGATGCCTTCTTCCCCAGATACGAGCGTCCCGATTATGCGCTCTATCCCGGAATGTACTGCTACGATCGATTTGAGGGTACTCTTCCACGTAAGACCCTTAAGGTCAGATCCGGCGAAAACGACCTTGCCGCCTATTACTATCCCGTAGAAGACCCCAAGGGACTCTGTGTCATAGTCCATGGCATCCACGCAGGCGCAGACGATTATCTGCCTCTGATCGAAGCGGTGACAAAGGGCGGATACGCGGTATTTGCCTATGACGTTACAGGCACCTATTCCTCGAAGGGAGACAGCGGTATAGGTATGTGTCAGCAGTTAGTTGATCTGGATAGGGTGCTTTGTTATCTTAAGGATACCAAGCCCTATAAGGATATGCCTAAGCTGCTTATAGGTCACAGCTGGGGCGGTTATGCCGCAGGTTCGGTTCTGGCGCTGCACAGCGAGGTCAAGGCATACGTAGGCATTGCGCCTATGTGCGACGGCACTACCATTATGGCGGACAAGGCTGAGGAATACGTAGACAAGCTGGTTGAACCCGTAAGACCTATATTTGATGCCTATCAGAAGCACCTCTTTGGTGACTATACAAAATACAATGCGGTGGTAGGTATCAACTCCACCGACATCCCCGTGCTTATAGCTCAGGGAGTGGACGATACCAACATAACCCCCGACGGTTATTCGGTAACCGCTCATCTTGATGAGCTGACCAACCCTAACGTTACACTCTATTACGGCAAGGGTATGCAGGGTACTCATACGGGAATCTGGCATTCCACCAAAGCGGAAGAGTACGCTCGGCAGGTGAAAGCCAAGGTCAAGACAATGACCGATGAGGAAAAGGCAGAATTTTATAAAACAGTTGACCACAGGCTCTACAGTGACGTAAACGGCGAGCTGATGGATCTGATATTCGAGACCTTTGAAAAGGGATTGAAATAATAAAAAGACGACCTTGAAAGGTCGTCTTTTGTTATTGTTCCAATTTCCATCCGTAGTCGCCGTGGTAGATCATCTGCTTTGTCATACCGCCGTCGATACAAATATTTTCACCCGTTATAAAGCCTGCCATATCCGAGCAGAGGTACAGTACCGTATTTGCTATATCGGGAGGATTACCCACCCTGCCTGCAGGCTGCTGGGTAGCGTCGGGTCCGCTGTATACGGTATAGTTATTGTCTATCCAACCGGGGGACACGGAGTTGACTCTTACCTTACCCCCAAGGCTGACCGACAAAGCGTGGGTAAGAGCGGAGATTCCGCCCTTAGCCGCAGTGTAGCTCTCGGTCTGAGGCTGACTCATACGGTCACGGGAGGATGAGATATTTACTATACTTCCCCCTTCTGCAAAATGAGTCGCAAAAAGCTTGGAGAGATAAAAGGGTGCTGTAACTCCCACCTTCAAGGCGTATTCAAAGTCCTCATAGCTGCCCTTATCTATTCCGCACATCAGAGGTGCTGCGTTATTGACAAGGAAATCTATATGCCCGAAGTCTGAGATGACCTTATGGCAAAAGGCCTTGAGAGTTGCCTTATCAGATATGTCACCTACGAAATAGTCATTATCAAGAAGGTCTATTATTGCGGTCTTAGCGCCTGCTTTTTCAAAGCTCTCGCGGATACATTTACCTATACCGCGGGCTCCGCCCGTTATGACCGCTACCCTGTCTTTGAAATCAAACATATCTTCTCCTAATTGTTGACCTCGTGCTCACACACGGGGCTGTTTTCGCTGAGAGCCCTGAAGGTGTATCCGTTTTCAAGACCCCATATAATTATCTTCTCCACCGCGTCAACGCTGTAGCTGTGGATATCGTGCTGAAGCACCACGCTGTAGTGGTTGCCGGGAATACGCTCGGTTACGTTCTTGAATACTCCCTCTGCCGACTTTGTACCACCTGCGTCGTTGGAGTCCACGTTCCAGTCAAAGTATCTGTAGCCCAGCTCCTTGACCTTGGCGGTAAGGCGGGTCATAATGCCCTCGCTGTACTTTTTGCTGATAGCATTGGAGCCGCCGCCGGGGAAGCGCAGTATCTTTCTGAAGTTCTTTATCTTGCCCTTGATAGCATCCTCTATGGCGGTAAGATCCTTGAAATATTCCTCGTCGCTTGTATAGAGGACGTCGTATTTATGGGTGTTTGTGTGCATTGCAACGGTATGTCCCTCGTTCTCCATACGGGTAAGAAGGTCAAGGTTGCCTGTGTTTACAACGAAAAAGCTTGCCTTGATATCGTATTTTTTGAGCACGTCAAGAAGTCTCGGGGTATGCTTGCCGGGGCCGTCGTCAAAGGTAAGGTATATCACCTTGCCGTTGGGGTTAAGGGGTGCTGTATGCAATACCTCGCTCTCCTTGCCCTCCTCTATCTCGGGCATATCTACCTTTTTCTGTACCGTCACAGGACGGGTAACCGTAGTTGTGTTTTTATATCCGTCGGTAACAGAATAGGTAAGGGTATATTTACCCTCCTTTGCAGTGTTTACACTGCCGCTGACAGTTACCTTGTCGGTAAGAACGCCGTCAACGTTATCGCTTGCCACGTAACCCGGATCCTTGAAGCTGCCGCCCTCGGCGATAATGATATCACCGTCGCCGTAAAGCTTTATCTCAGGGGGAATGGGGTCATCGTAAAAAATATCACGTACCACCTCGGTCTTGTTTCCGGAGGAGTCGGCAACGCTGTAATATACCTTGCCCTCCTTTTCGCCGGAGGACACCAAAGCTGTGATATCGCCGTCGTAGTTATCCGAGGCAGAAAAGCCCTCCTCCTCGTATCTGTGGCCGGGGAGAGTATAGTGACCCTCTATGTGCTTGAGCTCGATGGTAGGCGCTACGGTATCAACTACCGAAACCTTCCTTGTTTCGGTGGCGGCAAATCTCTTTGTACCGATATAGTAATCAAGTATATATTCCGAGGTATATTCAACACTGTAGCTGCCAACCTTGGTAACGTCTACGTCGGAGCTTATCTCAACCTTGCACTCGGTAGGCTCTTTTTTGAATATACTGCCCTTAAAATAAGCCTCTGCGCCCTCTTCGGTATATCCGTTGCCGTACTCAATGACTATATTTTCTTCTCCCTTCAGAGTTACGGCAAGTGTAAAATCGTTAAGATATACAAGAGCGGCAAAGACGCCTGCGATTATAATAAGCAGAATTAAAAGTACAAGTATCAGCTTGCCCTTTTTTCTTTGTTTTTTTGTTATCATTTCAATGTTCTTCTTTTCCATACCTATAATGTATCATATCCGCCCCCTTAATTCAACAGATTTCGGCAATTAAATTCTTTTTTCTTGAGTTTTTTGCGATAGTATGATATTATACCTACAGAAGGAGGTATTTATTATGGAATACAATGATTTTTACAGGCAATATTTTCCCTTCTGGGAGGAGCTGTCCGAATCCGACAGAGCCATACTCTGTGACAATACCTCCACGGCTCATTTTGAGGACAGACAGAGCGTACACAACAATCTGGAATGTACCGGTCTCTATATAGTCAAAAGCGGAAGACTCCGCCTCTATATCCTCTCCGAGGAAGGCAGAGAGATCACCCTCTACAGACTCTCTCCGGGAGAGATGTGTATGCTTGCCGCCTCATGCGTCATACAGAGCATCACCTTTGACGTTTTCCTTGACGCAGAGCTGCCCAGCGAATGCTATATGATAGGCGCCTCCGCCTTCGGCGAGGTCACTGAGCGCAATCCCTCTATGAAGATATTTGCTCTTGAAAAGACGGTAGAGCGCTTCTCCGATGTTATGTGGGTAATGCAGCAGGCATTGTTTGTGAGCCTTGACAAGCGTCTTGCTATCTTTCTTCTTGACGAGATATCCCAAAGCGGGGATAACCGTATCGCTATGACTCAGGAGCAGATCGCACGGCATCTGGGAACAGCCAGAGAGGTAGTGACCCGTATGCTCAAGCATATGGCGGCGGATTCTGTGCTTACGGTAAACAGAGGAACCGTCACGATTCTCGATAAAAACAAATTAAGGAGCATCGCTTACTGATGCTCCTTTTTTGTTATATAAGTGCAAGTATTCCCGCCTTGCTCTTTGCACCCACCGAGCGATTGATCTCTTTGCCGTCCTTGAAGATCACTATCGTAGGTATGCTCATTACTCCGTAACGCAGAGCAAGCTCGCCGTCTTGGTCCACGTTTACCTTGCCGACCGTTACGTCATCTCTTTCCTCAGCTATAGAGTCGAGCACGGGGGCTACCATCTTGCAGGGGCCGCACCAATCTGCGTAGAAGTCTACTATGGATACGCCGTCCTTTTCAAGGATCTCGTTTTCAAAGTTATCAAGGTTTAATTTTTTTACTGACATTATCTTATCCTCCGTTAGAAGTTATTTTTTCTTTGTGATTATATTATACCCTGAACCCTGCTATTTTTCTGTGACAAAAATCACATAATTCTTGAAAAACTATGATTTTTTTGATATAATCGTAGTATCATCATTTAAGAGGTTATCAAAATGAAAAACTTTATGATCTTCGGCGACAGCTATTCCACCTTCTACGGCTATATTCCCGAGCATTATGCCGCATATTATTGGCAAGAGCCAAATCCTTGCCACGGTCTTGACCGTGTTGAGCAGACCTGGTGGCATCAGCTTATGACCGAAACAGCTTCGAATATAGTTGTCAACGACAGCTGGTCAGGCTCTACCGTAGGCTATACCGGCTATGAGGGAGAAAACACCGACGTAAACTCCTTTATCGCAAGGCTTGAAAAATATATCGCAGCAGATTTCTTTAAGAACAACGAAATCGATACCCTGTTCATCTTCGGCGGAACAAACGACGATTGGTGCGGTGCCGAGGTAGGTGAGCTGCAGTTTGAGGGCTGGGTAAAGGACGACCTCTACAAAGTTTTACCCGCTGTATGCTATATGATAAATCGTGCAAAAGAGGCTCTGCCTGAGGCTGATATCTGCTGGCTTGTCAATACCGGGATGAAGGAATCTATCTCCGAGGGCATAAAGGCTGCCTGCGAGCATTATAAAATAAACTACGTTACGTTTGAACATATAGAAAAAATCGAGGGACATCCCACACCCGTGGGTATGACCGAAATAAAAGACAGTATAATGAAGCATTTATTTTCCTAAATATATTGCAAATCCCAAACAAGTTCGGTATAATAAAATAAACGTTATTTTAGGAGAAAATTATGGGAATCGTAACACCTATACTGAAAAGCGCGCCTTTTCTTAAAAAGCTTGATAAGCCGATCCTCACTTCGGCTGATATGCCCTACGAGTCCATGCTTGTTTTCAACGCAGGCGTGACAAAGTTCAATGGTAAATATATTATGGTGTTCCGTAACGACTACGGCACCACACCCGAGAGATACGTCAAGGAAAGACATATGCCCGGCACCTCTATCGGTGTTGCAGTATCGGATAACGGCGTTGACGGCTGGAAGGTTCTTCCCTATCATCTGATGGACAACCACAAGACCCTTGAGGAAAGCGGCAGAGAGATCAGACGTTTTTACGACCCCCGAATCACCGTTATCGAGGGCAAGCCCTATCTCTGTCTTGCGGCTGACACCAAGCACGGTGTTCGAGGCTGTATCGCAACGGTAGACGACGACTTTACCAAGGTAAACGTTATCTCTATGTCGGTGCCCAATAACCGCAATATGGTTCTCTTCCCCGAGAAGGTAAACGGCAGATACGTACGTCTTGAGAGACCTATGATGGAGCCTTATCACGAAATATGGCTTTCCTACTCTCCCGACCTTATCCACTGGGGTGACTCTACTCTGGTGCTTGACGACCGTACTATGCCCTTCACCAACTCTAAGATCGGTC
>JAZRQH010000015.1:0-2097 GCA_045649645.1 Eubacteriales bacterium | reverse complement strand
GTTTGCAATAGAATTCTTCAACAAGCGTACCGACGATTACGGCGGAAGCTTTGAAAACAGATACCGTTTTGCTGCCGAGGTAGTTAAGGCTATCAAGGAAAGCTGCGGTGACGATTATCCCGTATCTCTGCGTTACTCTGTAGAATCCAAGATGAAGGGCTTCTGCGAGGGTGCTATGCCCGGTGAAGAGTATAACGAGGTGGGCAGAGCAATGCCCGAGTCCGAGAAGGCGGCAAAGTACCTTCAGGATGCAGGCTACGATATGCTTAACTGTGACAACGGTACCTACGACTCCTGGTACTGGGCTCATCCTCCGATGTATATGCCCGAGAACTGTAACCTTGAGGACGTAGCACATATCAAGGAATTCGTTGATATCCCCGTTGTATGTGCAGGACGTATGGATTCCGAAACAGGTGCAAAGGCTGTAGCTGACGGCAAGATAGACGGTGTTGGTATTGCAAGACAGTTCCTGACCGCCCCCGAATGGATAACCAAGCTTATCGAGGACAGACTTGAGGACATCAAGCCCTGTATCTGCTGTCACAGCGCTTGCTTTAACTTCTCCAGATCCAAGGGTCATGCCAATACTCAGGATCTTACCGACACAATGGGACTTGCCCGCTGTGCTCTTAATCCCGAGACCATGCAGTCAAAGAAATATAGCATCAAGCCCGCAAAGAAGCAGAAGAAGGTTGCTGTTATCGGTGGCGGTATAGGCGGTATGGAGGCAGCTATCCTCTGTGCTAAGAGGGGACATAAGGTAACTCTCTACGAAAAGACCGACGCGCTCGGCGGTGTGTTTATCGCAGCAGCTGCTCCTTCCTTTAAGGAAAAGGACCGTGACCTTATCAAGTGGTATATCCGCGAGGTATCAAAGCAGCCTATCGAGGTGAAGACGAACACCGAGATTACCGATATCAAGAGTCTTGATGCAGACGAGGTTATCGTTGCAACAGGTGCAAAGGCAAGAAGCATCCCCGTTAAGGGCGCAGATACTGCCATTGAAGCTGTTGACTACCTCCTTGGCAACAAGACTGTAGGCGACAAGGTAGTTGTTATCGGCGGCGGACTTACAGGCTGCGAGATCGCATACGATCTCCATAAGCAGGGCAAGAAGCCTGCTATCGTTGAGATGCAGGACGACCTTATCACCACTAAGGGAATCTGCCTTGCAAACACAAGCTATCTCCGTGACTATTTTAAGGCAAATAACGTTCCCGTGCATCTTGAGACCGCACTTTCCGAGATCGGCGACGGCTACGTTGTTATAAAGGATAAGGAGGGTAACACCTCAAAGGTAGAATGCGATTCCGTAATTCTTTCTGTTGGATACACCCCTGCACCTATCGCCAAGAAGTCTGGTCACGTACATATCATTGGCGATGCCGCAAACGTAGGAAATCTCCGTACCGTTATCTGGGGTGCGTGGGATGTTGCAATGAAGATATAACGAGGTATAGAATATGAAACTTACTACAGAACTTCAAGCCATACTTGACGGCGAAAAGGGTGAGGTGCTTTCTAAGGTAGCAAAGACCCTTGTCAAGTACGGCGAAATATTCGGAGCAGAGGAGATGGTACCTGTAACAAGCAAGTACAATCACCTCGTAACCTCCTTTGGTCTTAAGGCGCTTGGTCCCGTATACGAGCTTATGAACCAGCTTATCGAGTCGGGAAACGTCTCAACTCAGCAGTTCTCATGCGACCCCAGACCTCTTGACAAAAACGTTCCCTCCAATTTCCTTTTGAACTTCATTTTCAATAATTTTATGTATTCAAAACAGGATTTCTACGAGGGTCAGCTTACAAAATTAGGTCTTAAGGACAATAATGCATTTACCTGTGCATGCTATATGGACGAAGTAGGCAACAAGCCCCAGAAGCGTGATATCCTCTCCTGTCCAGAGTCCTCCGCCGTTGTTTACGCAAACTCCGTGCTTGGCGCACGTTGTAACCGTAACTCGGGTATCATCGACCTTATGGGATCTGTGCTTGGCTACGTTCCCAAGTTTGGTCTGCTTACCGACGAGGGAAGAAAGGCTACCTGGGTAGTTGAAATAAAAACCACAAAGAAGCCCGAGGCGCAGCTGCTTG
>JAZRQH010000014.1:0-13747 GCA_045649645.1 Eubacteriales bacterium | reverse complement strand
TAAAATGTCTGTATACGTAATGTCGGATCTTCACGGAATGAGCCTTACCGAACTGAAAAGCCTGCTTTGTAAAGCGGATTTTTCTGAAAATGATTTTCTATATATTTTAGGTGACGTAATTGACCGCCGTGGAGACGGCGGTGTTGAGATCCTCAGGTGGCTTTTGACAGCACCAAACGCACAGCTTATCTTAGGCAACCACGAAGCGATGCTTCTGTCCTTGGGCTTTCTCTTTGAGGAGATAACGGATAACAGTATAGACAAACTTGACGCTGATAAAATGAGCCTGTATAACAACTACGTTATAAACGGCGGAGATCCTACTCTCAAAGCACTACGTGCTCTTGACAGAGAGGCGGTGACTGATATTCTTGATTATCTGAGAGACTGTCCCCTCTACGAATGTATAACCGTAGGGCAAAGAGATTTTATTCTTGTCCACTCGGGCTTTGAAAACTTTGACAGGAACAAAAAATTAAGTGACTATGCTCCCGACGCCTTTATATGGGCGTGGCCTAAATATGATGAAGAATATTTTGAAGACGTAACCACGGTCTTGGGTCATACTCCCACCGCTTATTACGGCAGCGAGTACAAGGGGCGCATACTCCACCGCCCTACCTGGATAGATATTGACGTAGGAGCAGCCTACGGCAACGGCGGGGCAATATTACGCTTAGATGATCTCAAAGAATTTTATCTGAACTGAAAAAGTCGGCCCAAAAGCCGACTTTTTGTTTTATATTTCTGCTAAAATTTCCTGTGCGTTGGTATCGGGCTTGACCTTGGGCATTATCTTTTCGATATTGCCGTTTTCGTCAATAATAAATGTGGTACGTACCACGCCCATAGACACCTTACCGCACATCTTCTTTTCCTGCCATACGCCGTAAGCCTCTATAGCCACACGGTCGGGATCGGAGATGAGGATAAAGGGAAGATTATATTTCTCTGCGAACTTAACATGGGAAGCAACAGAATCCTTACTGATACCGATAACCTCAACGTTCTTTTCCTTAAAAGCATCATAAGCTGCGGCAAAGGCGCAGGCCTGACGGGTACAGCCGGGAGTGTTGTCTCGGGGATAGAAGTAGAGAACTACCTTTTTGCCTGCAAAGCCCGACAGAGTAACGGGGTTGCCGTCCTTATCGTTAAGTGTAAAATCAGGAGCCTTTTGTCCTACTGTAAGCATTATTTCTTTCTCCTCTTAAATATCTTTGATCTGAAGAGTATAACGTTCATAACCACAAATGCGATGGCAAGGATTACCGTTGTAAGCACGGGGGCCTTGGGGCAGAAGGTGGCAAGGAACATAAGGGGGAAGCCGAATACGATAGCGGGGAAGTTCTGATAAACAAGGTTATCCGACGCGGGAGTCTTGAACTCTCCGTCTATCTCACGAAGCAGTATGACGCCTGTGGAAGCCGTACCTGTAAGCATACCGTACATTGCAAGGAACTGCTCCTCTGCGTATTCGCTAAAGAGGCTCTTTGCCACGATACGGTTGTAGATATAGGTAACAACGAGACCTGCCACACCCATAATGAGTATGATACCCCAGTAATCCTTGAGTATACTCAAACGAATTGCCGCGATACCTGCAACCACCATTATATCAAAGAAGAAGTTGCTGACACGGGTCATAAGGAAATCGTTTACGTAATCACGTGTGTTCATACCCGATTTTCTGAAAAGCTTAAGGAAAAACTTGACCAGTACGGTTGCAAGAACGCCTAAAAGGAAGTTGAAGCCGTAGATAACCGAACGCATACCGGGGAGCGCCTTGCCGAGGAAGAACATAATAAGGTATGCAACAAGATAAGCTACTGCAACAAGGGCTACCTGAACGGTCAGCTTGTCAACGCTCTCCTGCATTGGGATCTCGTTTTCAGTCTCAATGTCAGAATCGCGGAGAACCTTATCTTTGGCAGCGGCGTAGACCTTGCCGCGTCTCTTTAATATCATAAGATGGATAACACCGCCTATGCTGGCAGACAAAAAGCCCAGAGCCGCAATAGCAAGACCAAAGCTCTTACCTCCGCCAAATCCCCAGTCGGTCTCGTAGATGTTACCGTAGTTCATTGCCTGACCGGTACCCTGACCGTAGCCGAAGGGAAGAAGCATACCCGCAGAAGAAAAGAATTTTGGAACGATAAGTGCCGCAATAATAGATATAGCCAGACCAACAGTACCCTGCAGAAGGTATGTAGAAACGGTGGTAACGCCGGTATTGAATATCTCAATGCTACGCTTTTTACTCATTTTATCCTTGCCGGACTTGAAGGTAGAAGCAATAAATCCAAGCGCAAGAGTATGATATGTGATAAGCTCCAGGTTAGCTGTTCCATTGCCGCCGAAGAAAGCAGTATCAAAGAACACGTCCCCTGTTGCCAGTCGGTACAGACCTGCTAAGACCAGAAGTATACCGCCGCCGAGAACCGAGGTAGGTATAAGCGAAGCGCGAAGAGGCTTGATAACTCTTTTTATTACGTTTGCAAGGAGCAAAGCGATAAGTAATACCGCTACAAGGCTGAACGCGCCCCATGCACTATAATCCCAGAAATTCTCCATTTTCGTCTCCTTTTAAGATGTTTTTATGTCTGTAACAGATATTAACGTACTTAAGTGCGTTAAATCTCTTGTCACCCTTAAACTGATATACGTGCTTGTCGTGGTAGATATTAAGCTTGTTTTTGCCAAGCACCGCTGCCGCTGTCACCTCATCAAAGGGCAATACCCAGTCTCCGTCGATAACGATGCGGTCACCGTAAAGCTCAACACCTGCATCCTTGCGAAGCTTCTGCTTACGCTTGTTTATGATGACCTCGGAGATCATGGCTTTGTCGGTGAATATGGGCTTTTCGGTATGCAGACGGGTGTCGGTAGAATTTACGTAAGCCTTCTGTGCGTCATACCACTCGGACATAAATTTATAGGGAACGCCTGTGAGGGTCATATCCTCGCCGTAGGTTATCTCCTTACCACAGGACTTACACCAAGCCCTATGTCCCTTACTTTCAAACTTGGCAAAGCCGCAGTCGGGACAGTAGTATATAGCACGCTCAAGATATTCGGCACGCTTTTTGTGCTTGAAGATTCCTTCGGTCTCGTTGACGTAGAGCTCCTTTTCGATGATCTCAAAGAGCTCGTCGTCGGTCATAGCTGCATATTCCTCGGGCTGAATGACCTTGGAAACGTAAGCGCGCATTTTACCGCGGCGGACAACGTTGCTCCAGCGGGGCTGAACGCCGTAGCCTCCCTCTATACGGTAGAGAGCTATAGGCATCTTAAGTCTGCGGGCAAGGGATGCGATAACCGGGCTCATATACTCGGTCTTTCCGCTGTACGTACGGTTGCCCTCGGGAGCAATGGCAATACTGCCACCCTCCTTTGCCACCTTCATACAGTTACGGATGGCCGTTATATCGGCTGCCTGCTTCTTTATCGGAATAGGCGCGATAAGGTAGCGTATAAGCGAGGAAACAAATCCGTTAGAAAAGATATCCTCTGTAGCTACGTAATATATACGTCCCGGGATGGATATACCCAAAAAGAACTGATCGAAGGGGGTCGTATGATTGCAAAGAACAAAGTAGGGTCTGTCCTCTTTTTCCTTGAATTTTTCAATCTTGATACCGTAGCGCCAGATAGTATAGGGGGCAAGCAGAACAAATGCAATGTTACGAACCGCAAGATGTCGCGGTCTCACCCAGGGCTTCTGAGGCTTTTTTTCGGTTTTTTTCGGTGCCGCTGCGGGTACCTTTTCTTTAGTATCCATACCTTCCTCCGTAGAAGATAAAAATCTATTAATTTATTATACCACAAAAGCCTTGTTTTTTCAACAATTTACTGCAAAAAAATAATGACCGATATGCTCGGTCATTAAAATTCTATGCTTCTGACGTTAAGATTATCATATTCGGTGTAATAGTATTTACCGTTCTCAAGGTCACAGCAGCAACTGTATTGAGTGTATTCCTCACTGCCGTCGGGAGTAATAACAGACCCCTTGGGCATTGCTACCGAATACAGAAGATGAAAAAGCTGATTTGCGCAAAGTCCCTTAGGTGAATTTTTAGTATGAAAGGCGGCGCGAACAAACCTTGACATAGAGGACAGATCTCCCGGCAAGCCCAAGGCACCCATACCGAGGCTATAATCTTCCTCTCTACCGTGAGTAGAGAGGTTATTATAATTCCTGATATTGAAGCTTTGGATATCAAAAGGTGGGTTGTTTGTGAGCACATGGTGGGGATTTGGGTATATTTTCAGCCCTTTTTCGGTGCTTTCGAGGACAATTGAGTTATTTTTATCCGAGATCATCCAATGAAGTGGGGATAAGGGGAGATCTTCGGAAAACGGTCGGTCAAGGATATTTACACCTTTTAGCTCCTCTGCAACCTCTTCTATACTTGTAAAATTGCCGATAATATACGGAATAAGCTCATAGGGTGCAAGATTCTTTTTGGATTTATCAAGAGGAAAATAAACCGCATTCCCGGGGAAGTTAAGTCCCGCCATGGCAAGACCTCTGTCGTTCATTGCATCAAAATATAGGGGATAACCGTTTATGACGGTTGCCGTGCCGAGGATGGGGTAACGGTTACTAAGCTTGTTTTCGGGTGTTTTTATGACTTCGGTATCATAATGACACCAAAGATCAAGATTCCGTCCGAAATAATTTTCATATTTTATTGCAGTACACATATTGATATTATTCTCCGAAAGGTGTAAAATTAATTATCAAAACCTTGGAGAAAATTATGCCAAACAAAGCTTTTTTTGAAATAACCAACGCCTGTAACCTTAAATGTACTTTCTGTCACGGAACAAAAAGAGAAATAAAATATCTGTCCCCAAGCGAGTTTGAAAAGGGAGCGAAGCAGTTACGCGGCTTTGCTGATTATCTCTATTTTCATCTTATGGGTGAGCCGCTTTTGCATCCGAACTTAAAGGACTTTTTTGATATAGCGCAGGAGCTTGGCTTCCGTGTGATACTTACCACCAACGGAACTCTTTTAAGTAAAAAGAAGGATATACTCCTTTCTGCCAAGGCACTCCACAAGGTCAGTATATCCCTTCACTGTTATGAGGCCAACGATATCGGTATATCAATAGACGGTTATTTAAAAAGCTGCTTTGATTTCTGCCGTGAGGCAGCAAGCAAGGGCATAATTGCGGTAATGCGCCTCTGGAACGAGGGCGGTGCCGATTCTCTTAACCAAAAGATACTTGATGAGATGCATTCGTATTTCTCCGACGAATGGAAGGAGATATATTCAGGCTATAAGCTGTGTGACAAGGTATTTCTTGAGTGGGGACGAAAGTTCGACTGGCCTGACCCTGAGGCAGAGTATGCGGGTGATACCCACTCCTGCTACGGACTTCGCGATCAGATAGGAATTCTGTCGGACGGAACCGTTGTTCCCTGCTGTCTCGATGCGGAGGGTGCTATAAATTTAGGAAATATATTTGAGACCGATCTTGATGAAATATTAAATTCTCCCCGTACCAAAGCGTTAAAAAGTTCCTTTGAAAAAAGAAAAATAACCGAAGAGCTCTGTAAGCACTGCGGTTACGCAAAGATGAGATATTAGACAATTAAAAGCGGCAAGAATTATTCTTGCCGCCGCTTGTTATATATGTTTTATTTGGAATATGTACAATTCTTTGCGACCTTTATAAGCCCAATACTCTCACATGTTGAAACACCAAGAGGAGAATCTGTTTCCTTTGCATTGGAATTTCCAATTATAGTGCCCTCACAAAGACAGGTCGAGATGATATGTTTCCATATCAATTCGATGCTTTTTTCGGTTGTGTTTAGAGTAAATATACCTCCTATGTCGTATTTTTTAAGTTCACGTATGCTATCGAGAGTAGGCATAGCAAGGCATACCATTTCTTCATCTATAAAGAGACCGAAGGGGCGTATGCCCATATTCCCTTTATTTTCAAAATGAATCTTGAGAGCAGCTAAATGACAGTCGGCGCAACCGCCCTTTTGTCTGAACTCGTTTATGTAAGACATATCTTCAACAAAAAGTTCCCGTACAGTCATACCCTTATATTCGGGGACAGATATTGTCTTATGTGGATATATCATGTCATAACCGTAACGGCAGGTAAGCCCCAGTCTTGCTATTTCGGCATCAAAAGATTCCCAATCGCAATCAATCGATTTGTGAATAGTGAAGCTTAAATCGGAAAGCTTTGCCAAAAGCTTAAGGTATTCTATGGCATCTTTTTCGTTGTCGCAAATAATGTCGATTATCGGTTCAGCACGGTTATAATCCGAAACACACAGAAAATGCTCAAGCTCATCTGTATTTCCGAGCGTAAGTATCTCCACCTGAGCTACGGTCATATTTATAATATCTTCAGCGTATTTCATAGGATTATGTGTGAAGCAATAATCTAATGCCGCATCGATATCTACTACCTTCAACTCAGGAACACTGTTTCTGAACCGACTGATTGCTATCTTGCCTGATAAATCATGCCACGTGATGGGTTTGCTGCTGTACTTTGTTCTGTACTCGCTGGGAGAGATACTGTAGAAATTTTTGAACGCACGGGCAAAACTCTCAGGAGAAGCATAACCGTAATCGAGAGCAATATCCAATACTGACTTTTCTGTTCTGCGAAGCGCAAGCGCACTTCTTGTCAGCTTGTAAATACGGGAATACTCTACAGGACTGTAACCTGTATGCTTTTGAAATAAAGCATCGAAATAATTAAGGGAGAAGCCGGCATTGTCCGCGATATTTTGCAAGGACAGATTTTCCTTTGGGTTTGCCTGAATGAAACTGATGGCTTTTTTAATTAATTTTTTGTTTTCCATAAAGTCATCTCCTTTCTGTATCTTCATTTTAGCAAAATAATCTTCGGTTATCCTTGCAGATATTATTGAAATTTTACGATATATTTGCCTTTGGCAAATGCGATATTTTTATCTTCGATAAAAGCGATATATTTCGCTGTGCGAAATGCGATATGATATAAATCCCGCGCCCCGCAGGGCATATCGCATCCGAAGGATATATCGCTCCCATCGGGAATATCGCAAATCCCGAAAGGGATTTATATCGCGAGAGCCGTCGCAAAAGCGACGTCTCTTTTAATGTTCCATAAAATACGTAGACTCCATATCAGCGGTCATAAGGGCATAAGCCAAGGGGAAACGCTTAAGGGCATCTCCTACCTGTCTTGCATCCTCGTTACCCGAGAAGCCCATATGATATCTGATGGCACACGCCTCGTCACGGGTCAGTCTCATAAAGCCGGAAGCAATATAAACCGACTTTTCGCCGTGTCCGTAAGGGAGCTTGTCGTCATAATCGTAGCTGGGGACCTTTTCCCACACGCCCTGGTCGTTCTTCACGTTACGGAAGCCGGGCTTATAGGTGTTGGTCTTGCAGAGGTCATGCAAAAGAGCCACGATAGCGATGCTCTCATCGGTAAAGTTAAGACCGTAGGTCTCCTTAACACGGGGTCTTGCAAGATAGTCTACCAGACAGTCATAAACGTTAAGGCTGTGCTCGCAGAGACCTCCCTCATAAGCACAGTGAAAACGCGCGCTTGCGGGAGCGGTAAAGAAGTCGCTCTGAGGTGACGAGAGGTGCTCAAGAAGCTTGTCTGCACCCTCACGCTTGATGTTGTCACGGTATATCTGTATAAATCTCTCTTTGTTAGTCATAGTACACCTTTAGTTGCAGATAAGGTTAGCGTAAACACCGGGGTGATCGCCGATAACCTGCGCGTTAAGTGTCTTGATGTAGTACTCAACGGGACCTGCATTGATAATAGCGTAGCCGTAACCCTTTTCACGCATTGCTAAGAGACACTTTGCGGTAAGAGCAGAGCCGATACCAAGCTTTCTTGCCTTCTTGGCAACACCCAGAGGACCGTAGTAACCAAGTGCGGTAGAGTCATAGCATGCAAAGCCCACTACCTCACCGTCGAGAGTTGCAATATAGCAGGTGGAGTTAAAGATAGCCTTTTCGCACTCGTCCGCCCAGCCCTGAGAAAACTCTCTCTTGATGAACTCAAGGATCTCTGTCTTGTCGGGGCCAAGACCTCTCTTGATGCCTACGCCCTTTTCCTTCATCGCCTTGGTGGGGTCATCGTCGTTGGGGAGGTTATATAAGTTAACCAGTATATCTAAATCCTGAAGCTGTTCCATAGTAATAATACTCCTTTGTCGTTTTCAATTATAGAATAATTATATTATAAAACAGATGATTTGTCAATCACACAAAAATTAAAAAGGCAATCCATACGGATTGCCTTTTCGTTTGCTATCACTTTGGGTGAAAAATTACTTAACTTCAACCTCTGCGCCAGCCTCGGTAAGCTGAGCCTTAAGAGCCTCTGCCTCTTCCTTGGAAACGCCTTCCTTAAGGGTCTTGGGGCAACCTTCAACGAGGTCCTTAGCGTCCTTAAGGCCGAGACCGGTGGTCTCGCGAACTACCTTGATAACGTTGAGCTTGGAAGCACCTGCTGCCTTAAGTACAACGTCGAACTCGGTCTTCTCCTCAGCAGCTGCTGCTGCGGGAGCTGCGCCTGCCATAGCTACGGGAGCTGCGGATACGCCGAACTCTTCCTCAACTGCCTTTACGAGGTCGTTGAGCTCGAGAATTGTAAGAGACTTGATCTCTTCAAGAATGTTTGTGATCTTTTCGCTTGCCATTTTTAAATCCTCCAATAATAAGATAAATTTTTTAAGTTAGTTGGCTGTGGCAAAATAATTATAATTGAGCTGCCACTTACTCTGCTGCGGGAGCTTCCTCTGCGGGAGCTTCCTCTGCTGCGGGAACTTCCTCGCCGCTCTTGTCGATAATAGCCTGGAGACCATATGCGAGCTTGTAAAGAGGAGACTGGATGCTTCCGAGCAACTTGCAGATAAGGCCTTCTCTTGAAGGAATATCAGCAAGCGCGTTTACTGCTGCTGCGTCGATTACGCCATTATCAATGAAACCTGCCTTGATTTCGAAGGTTTCGATCTTGTCTGCGTACTTCTTGAGGATCTTTGCTGCTGCAACGGGATCTTCCGCGCTTACTGCAAATGCTGTCATACCCTCAAGGTACTGCTTCATTTCACCGTAGCCTGCTTCCTCGCATGCACGACCTGTAATGCTGTTCTTGTAAACCTTGTAGTCTACACCTGCTGCACGCATTTCTGCACGAAGCTTGGTATCGTCATCAACGGTAATACCCTGATAGTTTACCAGAACACCAGCGGTTGCGTTCTTAATTTTCTCTGCGAGAACTGCTACATCGTTCTGCTTTTTAGCTAAGATTTTTGCGCTAGGCATGTTCTTTTCACCTCCTGAAAATATTTGGGTGTCTTTTTGAAAAACAAAAAGACCTTCTTCGGCTAAAGAAAACATACCAACCGATAGAAAGTCAACAAATCATAATATTTGAAACTCTTTCCTCGGCAGGACATTTTACTTTTAAACCTGCTGTCTTTGGATAGCTTGAATATAATACCACATCTGATTTCATTTGTCAATACCTTTTTTTAAAAAATCAAAAAATTCAAAATTCGGTATATAATATATATATTTAAATGAAGAAAACAGTCCGTTTCGGACTGTTTTCCACCTTCAATTACGCATTACGAATTGATAGAACAATAGCTTGCTATTGTTCTATAAGAGTACTGCCACCCACAAACTCCCGCACAAGGGAGGTCTTGGGAACAAACTCGCGGTCTATATGCTTAAAGCTGTTTATAAGACGTCTTAGATCTCTTGTGCTCTCGTAGCCGCTACTCTCCTCGCTCATACCGAAAAGCAGCTCGTTTAAATATATCTTATAGATGCAGTGCTCGTAAAGTATTGAAGAGTTGAAGATAATATCCGCAGAGTCGGTAAAGGGGAATATAAATTTTTCTGCTCCTCTTTCCACCATAGGCCACTGCTCAAGGGTACGCTCGACACCCGTACCGCGGAAATTGTAATCCCTTATAAGTCTGCGTATAAGACGGGTAGTGCGGGATCTTATCTTCGTACCGTCGTCACGGCAAAGAGCGGTCAGGGCTGTACAGTATATACGGTACTTATTATCGGCGGGAATATTTGAGGTCAGCTTGTCGTTTAAGCCGTGGATGCCCTCTACTATTATTACCTCGTCCTCCGCGAGAGTCAGAGGTCTGGTTTCGGTCTTGGGCGCCGATATCCTGAAATCAAACATAGGCAGCTGCGCGGTCTTGCCCTCGATAAGATCGTAAACGTTCTTATTGAATAGCTCGTAGTCAAGCGCCTCTATGGTCTCAAAATCGCAGTTTCCGTTTTCGTCAAGGGGTATACGCTCACGGGGAAGATAATAGTCGTCAAGGCTTATGGCACAGGAGCTTATACCAAGCACCCTGAGATGCAGAGCCAGCCTGTTGGCAAAGGAGGTCTTACCCGAGGAGGAGGGGCCGGATATCATTATTATCTTTTTTCTTTGGATATTATCTTTTATCTGCCTTGCTATCTCGGATATCTTCTGCTCCTGCCAGATCTCACTTACGTTGATGAGCCAGTTCACCCTGCCGTCGGTTATAAGGGCGTTGACGTCCGATACCGTAACTATACCTAACTTGTTACACCACTCACGGTATTCACCCAGACAGTCGTCGATTCTTGCCATAAAAACACCTCCTTTTATATATATTATATCAAAAGAATTTTCTTTTGCAACACAAAGCAAGGATTTTAAATGTTAAAATCAAGAAATTTTAACACCTCTATGCCATTTTAAGCCCCGATTATTTAATTTTAGTCATATATTTACTTAAATGGCTTAACTTTTTGTTTAAATTTATATTGATTTTTCTTAAAGAATATATTATAATAATACCAAGTGTATGCGGACACCTATTTATCGCGTATACGGATAAGCACTATCAATAACAGTCAGGTGGTACAGTATGAACACAAAAACAATGCTTTACATATTAAAAAGAATCTTGCTGGCTCTGTTGACGGTATGGGTGGTTATAACCGTAACCTTCTTCGTTACCCGTCTGGTGCCCGGCGGTCCCTTTATGGGTGAGAAGGCGATCTCCCCGGCAGCTATGCAGGCGCTGGAAGCCAAATACGGACTTGACAAGCCTGTAGGCGAGCAGTACGTAACCTATCTCAAGGACGTTGTGACAAAATTTGACTTCGGTCCCTCCCTTAAGCAGCGAGGCCGTGACGTTATCGACGTTATCATGGACGGTATGAAGGTTTCTGCAAAGTTAGGTCTGATGGCTGCATTCTCCGCTCTTATAGCAGGAACTGTCTTCGGCTCCATCGCAGCCCTTAACAGAAACAAGCTTATCGACAGAATTATCATGGTTATCACCACAGCCTTCGTATCGATGCCATCCTTTATCATGGGATCGCTATTGCTGTTGGGGTTTGCAGTCAAGCTGCAATGGTTCCCGGCAAACGGCTCCACCGCCGAGGGACTTATACTGCCCGTAATCACCCTTGCTCTCTATCCTATGGCGTACATCACCCGTCTTACCCGTTCCTCTATGCTTGACGTTCTGGGTCAGGACTATATCAGAACCGCAAAAGCTAAGGGTGTATCCAAGTTCAAGATCATCTTCGGTCACGCGCTTAAAAACTCTCTTATCCCCGTTATAACATATTTCGGTCCTATGCTTGCCTATATCGTAACCGGTTCTCTCGTTGTCGAGAAGATCTTTGCGGTTCCCGGCATCGGACGTGCCTTTGTAAACAGCATTACGGGACGTGACTATCCCCTCATTATGGGTACCACCATCGTTCTTGCTACCCTTATCGTTGTAATGAACCTTGTCAGCGATATCCTCTATAAGGTAGTAGACCCCAGAATTACATTCGAATAAGAAGGAGGAAGAATATATCATGGCTAAATTCAAGATGCCGTTCAGCTTCCATGTAAACATGGACTCGTTTATCCCCGCAACGGCGCAGGAAAAAGAATATATGGTGAAGATGCGTCCTTCCTCTACCTTTCTTAAGGACGGTATAAAGCGTCTTCTTAAAAATAAAGTTGCAACCGTCAGCTTTTTCATCGTAGTTATAATCGCACTTTCCTCTATCATTCTCCCCGCAGTATGGCCCTATTCCTACGAGCAGCAGTTAGGTATTACCCCCGGTAAGCCGGTTGACGCTTCCTTTAAGAATCTGGCTCCCTTTGAATACGGTGAGACTGAGCTTGAGCGAATAGAAGCAGGCGAGACCGTATTCCCTCACATCTTCGGAACAGACTCCGCAGGACGTGACTACTTTATCCGTGTGGTATACGGAACCCGTATCTCCCTTGCGGTAGGCTTCTTTGCGAGCCTTATCGTGCTTATCATAGGCGTTACCATCGGTTCTCTTGCAGGCTATTGCGGTGGCAAGGTGGACCTTGTAATAATGAGAATAGTAGATATTATCTATTCTCTGCCGGATATGCTTATGGTTATTCTGCTTGCGGCGGTGCTGAACACGGCGCTGACCGAGGCTATCGCAGGAACCGTATTTGAAAAGTTAGGCACAAACATCATCAGCCTTTTCATCGTTTTCGGTACACTTTACTGGGTTTCTATGTCCAGACTTATCCGCGGACAGATCCTGTCTCTTCGTGAGCAGGAGTACGTGCTTTCCTCCCGTGCCACAGGCGCTAAGGGCGGCTGGATCATCCGTAAGCACCTTCTTCCCAACTGTATCAGTGTTATCGTAATCTCCACAGCGCTTCAGATTCCCAGCGCTATCTTTACAGAGAGTTATCTTTCCTTCCTCGGCCTCGGTGTTAACGCGCCTATGCCCTCTCTCGGCTCTCTTGCATCCGATGCCTTAAACGGTATCAAATCCTATCCCCATCTTCTCGTAATACCCGCAGTGGTCATTTCTCTTATCGTTCTTTCCCTCAACCTTTTCGGTGACGGTCTGCGCGATGCATTTGACCCCAAGCTTAAGAACTAAGGGGCAAGTTGCCGCGAACCCCCAAAGCTCGATTAACTCGCTTCGGGGAACCCCGGTGCCCCAGCCAAACTACGCTCGTTAGTACGGTGATTCAAGCCGCACGGAATAGAGCGATTTTCCATACAACAAACAGAGGTTAAAAAATGTCACTTCTTGAAGTTAAAGATTTAAGAACCTCCTTCTTCACTCCTGCAGGTGAAGTAAAGGCAGTAAACGGAGTTTCCTTCTTCCTTGACGAAGGAAAGGTCCTGGGAATAGTAGGTGAGTCCGGCTCAGGTAAGTCGGTTACCGCATATTCCATTATGCAGATACTTGCAAGTACAGGTAAGATCGTCGGCGGCTCTGTAAAGCTTAACGGCGAGGAGCTTGTAGGCGCAGGCGAAAAGGTCATGAAGACGGTTCGAGGCAACAAGATCTCTATCATCTTCCAGGACCCTATGACCAGCCTTAATCCTACCTATACTATCGGACATCAGCTTATGGAGGCGATCACCCTCCATACGGACAGAAATAAAAAGCAGGCTTGGGACAGAGCTGTTGAGATGCTTGAGCTGGTCAACGTAAACGAACCCCTCAAACGTATGAAGCAGTATCCCTACGAGCTCTCCGGCGGTATGCGTCAGAGAGTAATGATCGCAATGGCGCTTGCCTGCGAGCCCGATATCCTTATTGCAGACGAGCCCACCACGGCTCTTGACGTAACTATCCAGGCACAGATCCTTGAGCTTATGCAGTCTCTGCAGAAGGAGCTGGGCATGGCTATCATCATGATCACCCATGACCTTGGCGTCGTTGCTCAGATGTGCGACGAG
>JAZRQH010000013.1:0-2203 GCA_045649645.1 Eubacteriales bacterium | reverse complement strand
ATTTCTTTTGAGGATATTTTTAACTGCTGCAGTTTTTCTGTTACATAATTTTTGTTACTTTCGGTAACTACACGAACGTTGTTGGTGGGAGACACAATACGGAAATAAGCAACGTCATTAAAATCGTCGTTTCTGAGCCAGTTTAATTCATTACCCGATGCCCCGTCTCCTAATAATATTTTTTCAGCCTTTGTATTTCTCTTATTCAAAAGGTTCCTATGAAAGTTGGGCATACTTTCCATCAGATACAGTCTGTACCGTGCAAAAACAGGGAAGGTACTTTCGATATCCTTTTTATAGTATGACCCGTCACGGGGAACCCAATATTCGGTGCAAACGTATTTGCCGTCTACCTTTTCAAAGGTAAGCTTTGTGGGGTTAGATCCGCCGCTTATATCTTCAACCTCGCCCTCGGAATTTATATCATACCAACCAAAGGACGCATACAGATATATTTCCTTTTTGTTGGCAGAGGATCGGGTTGATATCTTTTTGTACGTGACACAGAACACTTCACCACGTGAATATCCGTCTATATTCTCTTCCTCTATAACCTCACAGATCATCTCATCAGTTACGCCAACCGGATCTGTCAAAAAGCATACGCTGACAACGACACAAATTATAAGTGCGGCAATTATTACCCAGAAGGCGGGCTTTTTGTAGTTCATAACGCTCTTGATACGAGCCTTCACTCCTACCTCGCCGAATGCAAGAGGGCAGGCGGCAATAGATCTGCGTTTGATGCTGCAGTCAAGCAGAGCCTTGGAATAATCCCGCTTTTCTTCATCTGCCATTGTGCGGATAACCTTTTCGTCGCAGGCAAGTTCTATGTCACGGCAGAGAAGAATATAGGCTACCCACATAAGGGGATTGAACCAGTATACCGCCAACAGTATAAAGGCTATCGGCTTTATAAGATGGTCAAAGCGCTTAAGGTGGGCTTTCTCGTGAGCTACCACGTGTTCGATATCTTCTGCTGTGATTTTAAAGGGCAGATAAATTTTAGGCTTTATGACTCCCAATATAAAAGGAGAAGCAACCCTTTCGCTCTGATAGATATTGTCCTGTAATCTGACAGAGGTGGACACCTTTGCACGAAGAGCTATATAACTGATAATAGTATACAGCAGCATAACTCCTATACCTATAACCCACACCCAAGAGAATATAAACGTCCATATCTGCAGAGGATTTGCGGAATCTCCGAGGTTGGGGGCAAAGCTGTCCGTGATGATAGGATTGACAACCGAGTTCACCGCATCAAGTCCCGTGTTTATGGTGGGCTGAGCCTGATATACGATATCGGGATCAACGGTGGTGGTGCTGGGGATAAGACTGAATATACTCTCTATAGAGAAGGGAAGAACAAGTCTTATTCCTACCACAGCCCAGAGTAGACAGCTTATCCACTTGGGAGCTTTCTTTAATAACAATCGAAGCACCACGACCGCAAGAACTATCCAGCCTGCGGTGATGCTTATATTTAGAAATCTTAAAAAGATGTTTTCCATTACTCGCCTATCAACTTTCTGATCTCCTCGATCTCCTTATCGCTAAGCTTTTTGCCCTTGGTAAACGCCGCAATAAATGCAGGCAGAGAGCCTTCAAACTTCTTTTCGATAAGCTCGTCAATTTCGGATATCTGCGCCTCCTCCTTTGATACAAGGGAGGTTACGATAGTCTTTTCGTTCTTGAGAACGCCACGCTCACTAAGTCTCTTTATCACCGTGTAGGTGGTGGTCTTTGACCAGCCTAATTTTTCCTTGCACAGCTCTGACAGAGCTCTTGAGGATATGGGCTCGTTCTCCCAGAGGATAAGACAGAAGCGATATTCGCTTTCAAATATCTTCGGTGTACTCATAATAATCTACCCCTTCGTGTAATTTGAATCCACAGACTAAATGCGATTTTGCCACCGGCAGCGTGCCGGTCTAATGGATTAGTACAATTGTATTCTAACACGTTAGAACGGATTTGTCAAGAGGTGAAAATTAATCCTGATTTGATTTCTTGCGTAACACAAATACCGTATCATCATAAGATAATAACAGAGCATCCCGAAAGGGATGCCGCTAATAATCGGAGGATAAAACAATGAACTGTCTTTGCAATATTTTTGACGACGGAAACATCTGGGTATGGATCATCATACTTCTCGTACTCTCTGCACTCTGCAACAGCGGCTGCGGCAGCACCTACA
>JAZRQH010000012.1:0-8160 GCA_045649645.1 Eubacteriales bacterium | reverse complement strand
CCTGCCGCAGTGGCGGTAAGTCCACCTGTGAGAGCGCCGAGGAGTCCGTACTGACGTACTCCTTCTTCAATACCCTTGGCTATAGAATAGCCGAATCCTGTCAAGGGTACGGTTGCTCCGCTGCCTGCAAACTTTACTATGGGTTCGTATATACCGCAGGCGGTGAGTATTACGCCCGCCACTACGTATCCCACAAGAATACGGGCAGGGGTGAGCTTGGTGCGGTCGATGAGTATCTGGGCAATGACGCAGAGTATTCCTCCTACCCAGAAGGCGTTTATATATTCCATATCATATCTCCTTTTTCAGGTGTACAAGGTGGGCTATGCCGGGTATAGACTGTCCTTGTTGTACAGCCATAGGGCTTAAGAGAGCTCCCGTTCCGATAAAGAGTATATCCGAGAGGATTCCTCTTTTCATTTCCTCAAGAAAATGGGATGCCATCATAACCGCCGAGCATCCGCAGCCCGAGGCTCCTGCGTGCATATCCTGCTTTTCACGGTCATAGATAAAGAGCCCGCAGTCGGTGTAGACGTTTCGCATATCGTAGCCCTTTTCAAGCATTAAGTCTATCACTATACCGTGACCCTCAAAGCCTAAGTCTCCCGTGATTATCTTGTCGTAATCCTGAGGCTTTGTGCCGGTTGCCTCAAAATATCTCGTAAGGGTAGATATTGCAGCAGGCGCCATCGCCGCTCCCATATTATTGGCATCGTTTATACCCATATCGGTGGAGATACCGCCCATGCCGTCGACTATATAAGGGCCCTCTCCCTCTGACGACAGGATAAACGCTCCCGCTCCCGTAACCGTCCATTGGGAGGTGGGTGTGCGCTGGCTTCCGTACTCCAGAGGGAAGCGGAACTGCCTTTCCGCCGAGCAGAAGTGGGAGCTTGTAACGCAGGCGCAGTTGTTCATTCCCGCGTTTATGGCAAGGGATGCTAAACATAGGGAAAGGGCTGCAGTAGAGCATGCCCCGTAGAGCCCGAAATAGGGAATATCAAAATCAAGCAGTCCGTAAGCCGAGGAGGTGCATTGATTTATAAGGTCCCCGGCAAAGAGTCCGTCTATATCCTCTTCCTTTTTTTCTGCCTTTGTCAGAGCTATGGTCAGGGCTCGTTTCTGCATTTCGCTCTCTGACTTCTCCCAGGTGTCAGAGTCAAAGCGGTCGGTTGTATCAAACTCGTCAAATATATCCCCGAAGGGACCCTCGTGTTCCCGCTTTCCTACTACGCTTGCAGCCGCAATAATACTGACAGGACGGTCCAATTTTAAAATTTCATTTCTCATACTACACCTCAAGTCTTTTGTTGGTAGTATGCACAGAAAACGAGAATTTATGTAAGAAAACAGCTCCCGTTTACGGGAGCTGAAAATATTAAAACTTATACAGAGTATTGAACAGATCCTCAAAGATCTTATCACGGTTGATAAACCATACGTACTTGACAAGATGACGTCTTTCGTCGCGGGATGCGTACATATCGTATTGAGGCACGGGAGAGTGAACAAGTCTGTCCTGCATCATGGTATTACCCTCGTTTACAAACCAGGAAACCCCGGCAATATCCCATATTACTCTTGACCAGGGCTTTCCGGAAGCATAGGAATTTGCTTCTCTTACCGTGTTCTCGCAGAGGTATGTACATATCTTGTTTTTGCCCTTAAGCCAGTATTCAAGCTCGTATTTTGTGGTGGTCAGATGATCTGTTACTCCCCAGGCGGGAATAAGCACAAGAGGAACACGGCAGTTGCAGAGAACTCTTGCCGCCGCGATATCCTGTACCATATTGAATTCATTTGCAAACCTCGGCATATCAAAGGAACTGCCGCCAAGCCATACTATAACGCAGTTTTCGGTCATGGCAGGGTTCTTGAGAATTGCGGAAACAACGTTTGTTATAGCTCCGATACCGAGAATGTATAAAGGATTTTCCGGAGTGTAGTTGTTTGCAAGAGAAGCCATGAAATCAGCCGCAGGGGAGTCTACCGGAGTCTTTTCGTCAGGGAGATAGGTCTCTGAGCCTCTGAAAACCACATCGTCAAGATCGTGGCGGTCCATCAGGTCAAGAACCTTCAGAATCTCGTGATAGCTCTTTTCCATTCCGTCACCGGGAGAGGTGGATTTCTGATTAAAGAAGGGAGCGGCACAGATACCTTTAACGTTGAACTTTTCGCTGTGCCCCAGCATATAGGCTATAGCAAACTGATCGTCTATCTCGTTATAGGTATCGGTATCGAGGACTATATCTATCTTTCCCTCGGGTCGGGTGAGATTTTTGAAATACTGTTCCTGAGTCATGACGTTACTCCTTTGGATTGATGATATCATTATAGCATTTTTAGGGTAAATTGTAAAGTATTACATTTACAAAAGAGCCTGGCCGTGATATAATAATTGTAATATGCCGAAAGGAGGGGTGACCTTGGAGAAGAAAAAATATTCCCTTACCGAAGGGTCTATATGGAAGGCAATGTTGCTTTTTGCAATGCCCGTGTTTCTCAGCAATCTTTTTCAACAGCTCTACAACGCCTTTGACGCCTGGTGCGTGGGCAACTACATAGGCGACAATGCTTTGGCTGCGGTCAGCTCCTCGGGAAGCCTTATCTTTCTTCTGATCGGCTTCTTTAACGGTTTGGCTATGGGAGCGGGCGTGGTCATTGCCCGTGCCTACGGTGCCAAGGACTATGACACAATGAGTAAATCTATACATACTGCCATAGCCTTCGGTTTTGCATGCGGTGCGGCTCTTACCGTCGTCGGCGTTGCCCTGACTCCCGTTATACTCAGATGGATGGGAACTCCTGCAGAGGTTCTGCCCCAGTCTGTAGAGTATTTCAGATTTTATTTTATGGGTGCGCTATTTACGGTTATGTATAACATCTTTGTGGGTATATTCCACTCGGTGGGAGACAGCAGACACCCGCTTTATTATCTTATCGTATCAACCGTTGTCAATATAATTTTAGATATACTTTTTGTGGCGGTGTTGGGCTTCGGTGTAGGCTCGGCGGCTATCGCTACCACAATTTCACAGGGGGTAAGCGCACTGCTTTGCTTTATACATCTGCTTCGTGTGGATGCGCCCTATAGGGTCAAGGTCAAGCTTATCCGATTTGATTCTAAAAGCCTTCGGGATATCTTACGTTACGGCTTGCCCTCAGGAGTGCAGAACAGCGTTATATCTATTGCCAACGTAGTGGTGCAGGCGAACATCAACAGCTTCGGCAAGGCGGCTATGGCAGGCTGCGGCTCCTATTCAAAGCTGGAGGGCTTTGCCTTCCTTCCCGTAATGTGCTTCTCACAGGCTCTTTCTACCTTTGTTGGGCAGAATCTCGGTGCGGGTGATCATACCCGTGCAAAGAAGGGTGCAGCCTTCGGTATAATCTGCGGCTGCGCTATGGCAGAGCTGATAGGAATAGCGTCTTATATCTTTGCCCCCCGACTTATCGGATTTTTCACCGATTCGGCAGAGTCGATCGCCCTCGGCTCACAGCATATGCGCACTATCTGTCTTTTCTACTGTCTGCTCGCCTTTTCTCACTGTGCGGCAGGAGTGCTTAGAGGTGCGGGTAAGGCAATGGTGCCTATGCTCACCATGCTTATCATCTGGTGTGTTGGACGTGTAAGCTATATCACGGTAGCAGTACGCATAGTCAACCGTCTTACCACCGTTTCATCAGCCTATCCCCTGACCTGGACTCTCAGCGGTATAGTATTTATAATCTATCTGCTCAAGGCAGACTGGATACATAATTTTGATAAAAAGGAGCAGGGTACATGAAAAAAATATTTACAAGAGGATCAGCACTTTTTCTCGCCGTTTTAACCTTAGCTGCGGTTTTACCCGTTTATGTATTTTCTGACGGGGATGCTTGCGGCTCACACTCAAGTGAAAGCATGGTTCCTGTTATCGAAGCCGTCGATGGCTCAAGTGACTGGTTCGGCAAGACCGAGGGTACCTGTAACCTTTGCGGTGAGACGGTAGAAGCTGCCGAGGATATGTACGGTATTGTAAAGCACTTTACCGACGTAAAGGAAAACCATTGGTTTATGTCCGAGGTTGCTTTCTGCGTAAGACAGGGACTTGTGTCCGGTATGACCGAGACCATCTTTGCTCCTAACAGCAATCTTACAAGAGCCCAGTTCCTTACTCTCCTTGCAAAATATGACGGTGTCGATCTGAGCGTTTACGATACCGCCGACGCAGGCTTTGAGGACGTAAAGAGTGCTCATTGGTTCAACGAGGTAGTATGCTGGGCGGTGGAAAACGGTTATACCAGCGGTATCTCCGAGACCCGTTTCGGTCCTAACAACAATATCACAAGAGCCCAGCTTGCAAGATTCTTTTACGTTTATACCGAGAAGAATAATTATGACGTTTCGGAGGCTGCCGATATCTTGGCATTTCCCGATGCGGGAAAAGTGCAGGCTTGGGCAGAGGTTCCCGTCAAGTGGGCTGTTGCCAAAGGTCTCATTGCAGGTATAAACGGTAATCTTTCACCCAACGGCAATGCCACAAGAGCACAGGCAGCACGTATATTTATGATGTATTCGGCCACTGAGCAAAAAAAGAACGAGCTTTCCGTAAGATTCAAGGAGGCCTTAGATGCGGGAATCGCCTGGGAAGAGCTGGCGGACAGACCCAAGCATCAGATCAAGGGAACAGAGCTGATCAAGCTGTTTGAAAATGCTATAGACCACCTTGGAAAACCGGATGCCAACGGCTTTATTCTCGAACAAACAGAAGAGTATAACGGCAAAAAAGCGGTACTGCGTTACGAGCTTGCAGACTTTCTTTACGGAGTTCACAAGGACGTGATCTTAGATCATGATTTCACCTTAAGTGCCACGGCCATCAGGTATGAGGTCGGCGGAGCATATAATGATTGCTTTATCTGGGGATGTAAGGATATCGGTGAGATCGACAGTGTATGCAATTACCGTACCGAAGGCTGTGATTTTGCCATTCGCGCATTTGACCGTATTACGGGGGAAAAGCTTATAGAACTGTATGATGATATTACCTTTAGACCTGTCGAGGTTGTAACCGTAGAGGCGGCCGTAGAGTCTGTTTTCCGCTTTTCCCGATCCTTTGAAAAGGATCCGGTTTATACCGATGTTTCGGATGACAGGGCGGCAAAGCATACTATAGATGAGGAGCTTTATACAGGCGAGACCACCCTTCCCGATGCTACAAACGAGGATCTTCCCAACTGGAGAGGCTGTAATATATCCTATAACAGTATGTTTGCAGGGGCAATTTGTTATAACCCCGATGACGTGTTTGCCGAAGCAAATCTCGATTATCTGAAGGACCTGGGTGTCAATTTCGTTCATATATATCTGAGCTGGAGCTATTTTCAGGGACCTGACCATACTTTTGATAACAAGGTAAATCTGACCCGTCTTGAGCAGCTTGACGAGATAATTTCCTGGTGTATGGAGCGCGATATACATATCCAGCTTGTTTTCAATGACGTGCCAAACCTTGACTGGAACAACCTGGGGGAAAATCCGGATTGGATGGGTCAGTGGAACTCGATATTCTATGATGAAGCCATCCGTGATAACGTGACCCTGTTCTGGAGGATGCTGTCAAAGCGTTATGCCGATATCCCCAACAACTATCTCAGCTTCAATCTGATGAACGAGTGCGACCCCACAGACGATGAAAACTATCTCTGGGCATTTGAGGATGCGGTTAGTGCTATTCGGGAGGCGACACCTGACCGTGTTATAGTAGCAGACGTTCATACCTATACCTCCGCCGTTACGGGGGAGAGCATGGCAAAGCTTGGCTGTGCGCTGTCTTATCATTATTATAATTTAAAGGATATTTCGGTGGTAACACCAGAAAAGGAGGCGTCTGACCCCGGCTTTTACGAAAGCATTAAAGGTACTCCCGTTTTTGTCAACGCCCACCTCTACGGTCCGACCTATTGGAACGAAGCGCTTCCCGATGTCGCAAAGGGAAGTCTTAAGTTCAGCGGTGCGGTAGGCGGTGCAATTCTGTCGGTTAGAATCGGGGATATCTCCTGGTTTGAAACGGAAATGAGGATCAGCGCAGAGGGAAAGACACTTTATCAAGGTATGGTGCCCAGCAATTATATCGCAGAGCAGGATTATTTTGAGATAATAGGAGACGGTATTGTGACCGTAAACATCCCCGAGGATGCAACCTATTTTGAAATATCCTGCCCCGAGGGCTCCTGCTTTACCATGTCAGAGCTTTCTCTCAGCTTGAAGGACGGCACCGACTGCCTCTTATATCTGCTTAACGATAACTGGAGTGGCACAGAGCTTGCCAAGATCACGGTAAATGAGGACGGAAGCTGTACCGGTACCATAGGTCTTGAAAACACCGAGCAATACGGTACCTCTCTCTGCGATCTTATCGCTATCGGCAAAAAATACGGAGTTGACGTAATGGTAGGTGAATTCGGTTTCTTTGAAAGCGGTGTTCCCATGGCAGCGGGTATCAGTCAGGGGGCTACCGAAAAAATGTTTGCAGACCAGATAAATACCTTTGAAAAGTATGATCTTGCCTGGTGCTGTGAGTATATCGGAAGATATGCCCTTGTAACTCCCGCACCCTATCTTTCGGGTATAGAATACATGGATCTGGAAAACAGCCCGTATTACGTTAATCTGAGTATGGATGCGTTTTTCCGTAAGATACTGTCAGGTAAATAATAAAGACAGGAACGTCCCTGCTTTGTAAACTGAAGCGAGGTGACTAACTATAAAAAGTCAACAGGATTTCAAAAGAAATTATGAAAATATTTAGATAGATAAAAAGGATATAAGACAGGGGACAGACCCCTGTCTTATATTTGGAGTATAATATGTCAGAATTTATTTTACTTGGCAACACCACCGAGTCACAGATGTTCGGCTGTGTTGTCATAACCGACAAGCATACTATAGTCATCGACGGCGGAACCATGGGGGACAGTAAACAGTTAGCAGACCTTTTGGCGCAGAGGGCAGGCTCAAGGGTGGATGCCTGGTTCTTTACCCATCCCCACCACGACCATATAGGCTGCTTTGTAAATCTCTCAAAGAACTACCCTGATATCAAAATTGATAAGGTATATTATCATTTTCCCGATTATGAGACCATCCGTCCTCATATACGTACCGAAACCGAGGGAGAACTGGTCGCTGACTTTTTTAAGATCTGCCGTGACAGAGAGACCCTGCCCTTGTCACGCGGTGACGTCTTTGATTTTGACGGGGTTACTCTAAGGGTACTTCGTGTATATAACCCCGACATTAAGGAAAATTTTATAAACAACACTTCAACCGTTTACCGTATCGACGGTGAAAAAGGCTCTTTTCTCATCCTTGGGGATCTGGGCATCGAAGGCGGAAACGAACTTATGGCAAACTGTCCCAAAGAACTGTTACAGGCAGACTACACCCAGATGGCACACCACGGTCAGGGCGGTGTATCAAGGGAGTTTTATGAATATATAAGACCTCAAAGGTGTATCTGGCCTGCCCCCGACTGGCTGTGGGATAACGATGCGGGAAACGGTTTTGACACAGGCCCCTGGCAGACGGTACGCACCCGAGAATGGATGGCAGCCTTGGGGGTTGCCGAGCATATAGTTGAGAAAGATGGTATGCAAAGGATAATTTTTTAAAGCGAGACAGGGGACTGTCCCCTGTCTTGCTGAAAGGTTAATATAAAAGGGATGCCGTTGGACATCCCTTATTGTGTTAAATGCTTTTGGTAGATTTCCAGCATTTCTGTGGCGATCCATCCGTTTGAGAATTCTATATAGGTAGCACCCTCGCGTAATCTGTCCGGTGCGACCTGGTAGAAGCTATATGGGCCAAAGTAATCCCATCCGCACCAGTTAAGTCCGCTTGCATTTATCGCATCGAGCAGGTCGTTCAGATATTCCAGGGTCAGGTTGTAAGGTGCAGTATAATATACACCGAACTCCTGCATCATCACCCCTACCCCGGTTTCTTCCGAAAATGCTTTGTACCGGGCAAATCGGTCATTGATATACTGTGCATCTACGACACTGAAAAGGATATCTTTATCATCTGTAATTCTTCCGTTTTCATCAATGATGATATGGGGGTTAGGAATTTTGTTGATGTCGGTACCTTCCGGAAGAGAATCAAGATTCTGTTCAAAG
>JAZRQH010000011.1:0-5091 GCA_045649645.1 Eubacteriales bacterium | reverse complement strand
CCTGAGAACTATATCAAGGGTGACGTTATCACCATATACGGTGAGGGCGCAGGCAAGCTGACTCTTGACGATCTAAACTACGTTACACGCTCCGCTCCCTGTATATATGCGGCGCACATAATCAATTCGTAATGCGTAATTAAAGGAAAAAAGGTTACCACGAAGGTAACCTTTTTATATTACTCTTATTTTATCGATACCGTAGTATTTGAAAAGTTCAACTGCATTCTCATCTATGACCTCACCGCAGACTGCAATAGGAACCGCAGGAGGGCATGAAACTGACGGTGCAGCTAAGACCCGTCCCATAGCTTGATCGACGTCAACGAGCCTGTTTTTTGACATTATAGCCTGCCTTGGGGTCATAGCGACCTCAAGGGGCTTAAGCACAGGCGGTGCATCGGTTATAGGAGGACGTCTGTTGATTGATACAAAAGCTGAAATGATCTCTATAACAGCCTCGGGGTCGGGGGGAAGCATCATTACAAGATAATCGGGATCGGCAAACTCGGTGATTATTCCCTGTTCTTTAAGAACTTCGGAAAGCTCTGTTCCCGTATAACCGTATTTCTTTGCCTCCACTGTCAGCTTAAGAGGCTCGTCGCCTATGACGAAGAGATTTTGCTTTAACTCCTCTATACAGGCAGTTGTCTCTGCAATGCGGTCACGAAGCTCACAATCTATGTATCTGTTGCACTTGTCAAGAGAATACATAATAAGATAAGACGGACTTGTTGAAGCAAAAAGGCTCATGGCATCATCAGCCATATCGCAGATGTCCTGTGGAAGGTTATTTGATATATGCAGATATCCTGCACCTGTCAGACAAGGCAGAGTCTTGTGAGCTGAGTCACAGCAAATATCCGCGCCAAGATCTATGGGGTGCTTTGATTCCGGCAAGAATTTCAGATAAGCACCGTGGGCGTTATCTACCAACAGCATTACACCGTGACGGTGGCATACCCTGGATAATCCCTTGATATCAGCCATATTGCCGAGATAGTCGGGAGAGGTTATATATACCGCTACGGGGTCGTTGTGACAGAGATACTCTTCAAGAGCTTCGGGAGTTATCTCACAGGAGAGAAGTCCATCTCCCCACAGCCAGTCGATCTCTATATCAAGAAGTGCACACCCGTACATAAACACCTTATGGGCGTTACGTCCTGCGGCTATAAGAGGCTTACGCTCGCCTCTTGTAAGCATGGCAAGATAGAGCATCGCCTTGATGGAAAGAGATGATCCCTCGGTAGAATAGAGAGTACGCTGTGTGCCGAAAAGTCGGCTTGCGTTGTCCATACTCTCCTTGATAATACCCTTGGCTGAGTAGAGCACGTCTGCACCCTCCACCTCGGTAATATCAAGCCCCTCTATACCCATGGAGCCCATTCCCTTATGACCCGGCATATGGAGCCTTAAGGGATTTTGGTCACGATATTTCTCTAAGAAATCACAGATGGGAGTGTTCATTATTCGTCTTCGAGAGTCTTTGCAGCCTCAAGCATAATTGCACATTCCATACGCTTACGGAAGAGGTCACAGCCATCCTTATATACACCCTTTACAGAGCCTGTGGCGTGGTAAGCGTTGGCAGCACAACCGCCTGAGCAATAGAGCTTTGCCCAGCAGTCGCGGCACTCGGAACGGGCATAGACGTTACAGCCCATAAACTCGTCCTGCATCTCCTTGTTGTTAACACCGTTCCATACGTCACCCAGCTTGAACTTCTCGTCGCCTACAAACTGGTGGCAGGGATAGAGGTCACCCCAAGGAGTAACAGCCATATACTCGGTTCCCGAACCGCAGCCGGAAACACGCTTATAGATACAGGGACCGCCCTTGAGATCTATCATATAGTGATAGAAGGTAAAGGGTCTTCCCTCTTTTCTTCTTTCAAGCATAAGCTCGGCAAGCTTTTCGTACTGATCCATGACCACAGCCTTATCCTCTTCGGTCAGGGCTGAAGGATCACCCGGAGCTGTAACCACAGGCTCCATAGAAAGCTCGTTAAAGCCAAGGTCAAGCATGACCTTGATATCCTCGAGAAAGTCGGGGTTAGCGTGGGTAAAGGTTCCGCGCATATAGTAGTTCTTGCCGCCGCGAGCTTCTACAAACTTCTGGAACTTAGGAACTATCTTCTCCCAGCTTCCGTTGCCTGCATAGTCAACGCGGTAACGGTCGTGCACTTCTTTACGTCCGTCAAGGCTGAGAACAACGTTACTCATCTCACGGTTGGCAAAGTCGATTACGTCATCGTCAACAAGCACGCCGTTGGTGGTAAGTGTAAAGCGGAAGTTCTTTCCCTTTTCCTTCTCGATACTGCGGGCATAGGCAACAAGCTGTTTTACTACGTCGAAGTTCATAAGGGGCTCGCCGCCGAAGAAGTCAACCTCAAGGTTACGGCGGGTACCGGAGTTCTCCACAAGAAAATCAAATGCCTGCTTACCTACCTCGTAGCTCATCATAGCTCTCTCACCGTGGTACTTACCCTGACTTGCAAAGCAATAGGAACAGTTGAGATTGCAGGTATGTGCGATATGTATGCACAGCGCCTTGACCACACCTGAGGTACGTTCCTTAAGCGCTCCCGCCATTGACTCAAAGTTATCGGGAGTATAGAGCTTGCCCATAGCCTTGAGCTCATCTATCTGGTCAAGACATTCGGAGATCTCCTCAGGGGTCACGTCCTCCTGTCCCTTATATTTTTCAAGAATTTCAGCAGTGACTGTTTCTCTGTCCTTAGTCTCGTATGCCTGAATCATATCATAGGCGATCTCGTCCACTACGTGAACCGAGCCTGAGTTTATATCAAGGACGATGTTAAGTCCGCCTAATTTATAGCAATGTAACATATTATTCTCCTGAATTTATAGGTTAATTATAACCCGTTCTCCTCATCCACCATCGCCAAAGCGATGGTCCCCCTTCCCCGCTGGGGAAGGCATATAAAAGCAGCCGCCTTACGGCGGCTACTTCGTAATTATTAATTACTTGTTGTTTTCCTTGTTCTCGCACTGCTGGTTAGCGATACCGCAGCTGGTCTTGCAAGCGGACTGGCAAGAGGTCTGGCACTCACCGCAACCGCCCTTGTTGGTGCAAAGATTCTTAGTTTCTAAAGTCTTGATATGCTTCATTTCAGTTAGCCTCCGAAAATCAAATTATTTATGGATATATTTTAGCACAATTATGCTTAACTGTCAATCATAAATGCAAAAATAAACATAATTTTAAGTAATAATCTTAAATTAAAACAGACTTATCTGCCCGTGGTGACTCACCCCTCAAAGGTTTTTGCAACAGTTTCCAATAATTCTGTAATTTTAAGATGCTGAGGACACAGTGACTCACAGGCCCCGCACTTGATACACTCAGATGCCTTACCGTTCTTTACGGTATGCACGTTCTTATAGTAATAACCGGGGTTCCAATCGTCTATAAGCTGCTTAGTGTTATAGCAGGCAAAAAGATCCGGAATAGAGATATTCATAGGACAGGTGTCAACACAGTAACGGCACTCAGTACAGGGAATCACGTCACCGTTCTTCATAATATTGCGTACCAAGGCTATCTTGCTATGCTCATCCTCAGTAAGAGGCTTAAAATCCTTCATATAAGAGGTATTGTCCTTGACCATATCGATATTACCCATGCCGGATAAAACAGCCTCAACGCCTTCAAAGCCTGCCGCAAAGCGTATAGCATAGCTTGCAGGACTTCCTTCGGTAAGAAGATTAGCCGCTTTTTCGGGCAATTTTGCAAGACTGCCGCCGCGCACAGGCTCCATCACAAATACAGGCTTACCGAATTTACGGCATACCTCATAGCAACGCTTGCTCTGAACGGCGGTGTCCTCATAGTCAAGATAATTGAACTGGATCTGTACCACCTCGATCTGAGGATAGTCTGTAAGGATCTGCTCAAGAAGCTCGGGTGTATCGTGGAATGATATACCAAGATGCTTGAACTTTCCCTCTTCCTTGAGTTTGATAGCCTCCTCGTAAGCGTTGCAACGACGGAACTTTTCGTATATTCCCTTAGTCTGGGAATGCATAAGATATACGTCAAAGTAATCTACGCCGCAAGCCTCGAGCTGCTTTTCAAAGAGTGGACGGATGTCCTCTTGTTTTTCAAAATAATTTACCGACAGCTTGTCGCAAAGCACAAACTCCTCACGGGGATAACGCTTGGCAACACACTCTCTAACCGCAACTTCGCTCTTTCCGCCGTGATAAAGGTGGGCTGTGTCGTAATAGTTAAAGCCCTCGGCCTGAAAATGATCCACCATTTCGCAGATCTTTTCAAAGTCCATTTCGTCATTTACAGTAGGCAGTCGCATCATGCCAAAGCCTAATTTTTTATTGATACCGAACATTACAAAATATCTCCAAACAACTTAATATTCTCGGGTGTTGCTGTCAGTTCACCCGCTTCTATCTTCTTTATGATATCAACGATACGGTCATTTATAGGTGTGGGAACACCGTGCTTTCTGCCAAAGTCGCAGACAACGCCGTTTATAGCGTCTATCTCACAAGCCTTTCCCTTTTTAAGATCCTGAAGCATAGAGGGCTCAATATCCCTGTGCTTTTTCATCGCTATGGGAATAAGCGCTGTGGCAACGGCTCTCTTAAGAGCGTTCTTATAGTAGAACAGTCCTACGATGTTCTTGCCCTGTACGGGCGCAAACTCTACGTCGGTTGCGTGACCTACGTCGATACATTCCTTCATACAGCGTATAGCCACACGGCGAGCCGCCTTGTTTTCGGATACGTCGCCGAACACTCCGCCTACAACCGTTCCGAGACCCGAGAAGGTGGCATTGATAAGGAGCTTAGACCAACGGGCACCAAGCAGATTGCTCTCTACGTGCACAGGACACATAAGCTCGAGAAGATCTGTAACTGCGTTAAACTGTGCCTCGGTTATGCCCTCCATTTTGCCCATATGGAAGGAAAGCGAATCGGGGTCGCTTGTAAGGGTGCATACACCCGGCTCGGAAAGGGTAGCTCCCCACTCTACGGTACAGCCCATGGTGCGATGGCTGCCCACTATCTCGGCAATACCGGGCTCGGGGATTCCGTTCTGGAGAGT
>JAZRQH010000010.1:0-6439 GCA_045649645.1 Eubacteriales bacterium | reverse complement strand
GATCCTGCGCCACAAAGCCCTTGGCCGCACAGGCTACGGCACGCTCCACCAGAGCGCCCATCTCAATGAGCATAAAATTAAGTTGTCCTAATTGTTTGCTTATAGCATTCATATAATCACCCAATATATTTTATCATTTTTTTGCAAATAAATCAAGTGTAATTTTATTCAATGCGTAATTCGTAATGCGTAATGCGTAATTAAAGGTAGATTTTTGCTAAGGCAAAAATCTTCAATAATTTTGCATTTTGAATTTTGCATTTTGCATTGAATTTATCTTTCAAAGATAAATTCCAATGCCTTCATAATGCCATATCTGCCGCTCTCATAGGTAAGTCCGCCCTGAAGGAAGGCAAGATAAGGCTCACGCATGGGACCGTCGGCAGAAAGCTCGATAGAGCTACCCTGAACAAAGGCACCTGCCGCCATGATGACCTCGTCGCTATAACCCGGCATAGCCCAGGGCATGGGGGACACGTAGGAATCTATGGGACTTCCCGCCTGAATACCCTGACAGAATTTTATCAGCTTGTCGGGGTCACCCAGGGTCACGGTCTGGATGATATCGTTTCTCTTTTCGCCTGCCTTGGGAGATACCTCGAAGCCGCAGGACTCAAAGCAAGCTGCCGCAAACTGTGCGGTCTTAAGCGCCTGAGCCACGGTGTGGGGCGCGTAGAAAAATCCGCGGTACAGATTTTTGTTCTGGTCAAGGGTAGCACCTGCCTCAAGACCGATGGCAGGACAGGAATAACGGTAGGAGCAAAGCTCAACCGCTTCCTTTTTACCTGCGATATAACCGCCCGACTCAGCAAAGCCGCCTCCGGGATTCTTGATAAGAGAGCCGATGATAAGGTCAGCCTTGGGCTCGGTCGTGTCAACGAACTCTCCGTAACAGTTGTCTACCACAACGTAGGCATTACTGCGTGCGTGGGAAAACTCAACTATCTTATTGATCTCTTCAACAGAAAGGGTGGGGCGGTTAACGTAACCCTTAGAGCGCTGGATGTATACCATCTTAACTCGGGGGTCTTTAAGCTGCTCGGAAAAATCCTCGCCCAGCTCTACCTGACGGTACTCAATGCCAAAATCGGCAAGAGAACCGGTTCCGTCAGCACCCTTGAGGCCGATAACCTCGTCAAGGGTATCGTAGGGCTTGCCTGTAACCGCCAGCATAACGTCACCGGGGCGAAGTATACCGAAAAGCGCTATGGTAAGGGCGTGGGTACCGTTGATTATGTTATGACGGATGAAGGCATCCTCTGCATTGAAAACTCTTGCTACCACCTTATCGAGCGTTTCTCTGCCTCGGTCGTCGTAGCCGTAGCCGTCTGTGCCTAAAAGACATTCCTTTGAAACACGAAATTCTGAAAAAGCCTCCATTACCTTTGCGGTATTGTGGTGGGCAACCTCATCTATACGGGCGAACTCATCGCGCAGAGAAAGCTCTGCCGCCCTTGCGATATCCTGTATTTTCTGACTGAACATATTAAAGTGATCTCACTATTTCCTTAAATTTATTTCCTCTTGCCATAAAGTTGGGGAAGGCATCAAAGCTGGTGCATCCGGGGGAGAGGATCACCACGTCACCGTCATTTGCTATAGCCGAAGCCGCCTTTACCGCAGCCTCAAAGTCGGGCTCAACGATGATCTCCAGTCCGCTTGTCTCATACTCGGGACAGTTCATTATAGCATTATATATAGTATCTCTTGTTGCGCCTGTAAGAACTACCTTCTTTGCGCGCTGACAGAGGGTAGTCGCAAGACCGTCAAAGGGTACGCCCTTGTCCTTGCCGCCGCATATTGCAATAACCTTTTCGCTAAAGGATGCAAGAGCAGCAGCCGTACGGCTGGGGCTGGAGTCTATAGAGGAGTTATAATATCTCACGCCGTCCTTTTTGCGTACAAGCTCGATACGGTGTTCAACACCGCCAAAGGTCTTTGCAAGAGTGGCGATTATTTCCTTACCAACGATAGGATAAACTGCAGCGATAGCCGCCATATAATTTTCTACGTTATGGTGACCGGGGATAAGGATATCGGCTGTGTCTACCACATGCTCGTCGCCGTAGTATATTGCGCCGTCTGCCTCATATACCTCGCCCTCTTTTGCAAAGAAGGCAACAGAGGTTCCCTCAGCCTTCTCGGATTCAAGCTCACGGGTGGGCTGATTTACGTAGTTGAGAACAAGCTTGGTATTCTCGCCCATATGAAGGAAGATATTCTTCTTTGCATCCACGTACTCCTGCATATCGGTGTGATAGTCAAGATGGTTGGGAGAGAGGTTTGTTATAACTGCGATATGGGGAGACTTTTTCATAGTATGGAGCTGGAAGCTACTAAGCTCAAGTACCGCCCAGTCGTCAGAAGTCATTTCGTCAACAAAGGGAAGCAGGGGTGCGCCGATGTTACCGCCAACATAGACCTTACCGAACTTCTTTTCTATCATTTTTGAGATGAGAGTGGTTGTGGTGGTCTTGCCGTCACTACCTGTTACCGCGATCATGTGTGCAGGGCATCTCTCAAAGAAGAGCTCCATCTCGGAGGTCAGTACAGAGCCCTTTGCAACAGCATCGGCAAGCTCCTTGGTATCATATCTCATACCGGGGGTACGGAAGATATACTCCTCATCTATACCGCCAAGATACTCCTCGCCGCATATAAGCTTAACGCCCTTTGCCTCAAGAGCCTTTACATTATCGGGCAGATCCTTATAATCCTTTCTGTCACGGGCAGAAACGCTTGCTCCTTCCTTCAGAAGGTAGTCGATAAGGGGCATATTTGAAATGCCCAGTCCTATTACAGTTACTCTTTTACCGTTAAAATTCATAATATTTCTCCGTTAAAAAATAGATGTTACTATTGCAAGTATAATAAGAAATGCGAAATTAAATACCGAAAATCTGACTATATAATAGCCTGTCTTGCCGGGGTTGTGCCGTGTGTACTCGGAAAATGTAATAAGGCTGGCAAGGGATGCGATAAGGGTACCCGTGCCTCCGATGTTGACACCCACAAGAAGATCGGCATAGTTCTCGGTAAACTGCGAAAGCAGAATAGCCGAGGGAACGTTACTGATAAACTGACAGCTTGCCGCGCTGAAGATAAGAGTATTTTTCTCAAGCAGAGCCGAAAACAGCTCTCTGACTGCACCGATACGCGCCATATTGCCGGAAAAGATAAAAAAGAACACAAAGGTCAGAAGCAATGGATAGTCCACCATACAAAGTGCCTTGCGGTCAAGGAAGAATATAGCTATGGGGATGATGATAAGTCCTACCCAGTAGGGTATTCCTCTGAAAACTATTAGTATGGACAGAGCAAAAAGTACAAGGTATATTACCGTCCTGTCCTTTGGAAGCTTTGCTTCATCCTCCTCTACTCTCAGAGGCTCGGCGGGGATAAACACAAGACAGCAGAGGGTTATAAGAGCCACCGCCACAAGAAAAGGAAGAAGCATTATACCCATAAACTCAAGGGTGGGTATCTCAAACCTGGAATAGAGATAAAGATTCTGAGGATTGCCGAAGGGGGTCAGCATACCGCCTAAGTTTGCGGCTATGTTCTGCATAATGAAGGTGAACGCCATAAAGTGCTCCTTGCCCGTGCTCTTTAGCACAAAGAAGCCTAAGGGAAGGAAGGTCAAAAGCGCCATATCGTTTGCGATAAGCATAGACCCGATAAAGGTTATGTACACCAGCGCAAGGATACATATCTTGGCGTTGCGGAACACCGAAACGATACGCTTGGCAAGTATGTAGAAGAATTTGATATTCTTCAAGGCGCATACCACACAGAGAACGCAGAAAAGACAGGTCAGGGTCCGAAGATCAAAATATCCGAGATATTCCCCGTCAGGAGGAATAATAAAGCAGGTAATGAGAGCGGCAAAAAACGCCGCAAACATCACGAAATTTTTCTTAAAGAATATCCAAAGGTTAGAAAAAAAGAATTTAGTCATATACATTATCTCCTAAATTTTAATTCTACCACAAAATTATTACCAATTCAACATTATAAGGAAGATTTTTGAGAGTTATGAGTTTAGAGTTATGAATTTGCCTTACGGCAAATGTTATGAAAAAGCCTTCGGCTTTTGTTATGATATGATTGGCTATATAACGTGCGAAGCACTCATAACTCGGCGTAGTCGATCATAACTGCGAAGCATCATAACTTGGCGAAGCCAATCATAACTTAAAAATGCACCCCGAAGGGTGCATTTTTATATTACGCCTTTTTTGATTATAAGGTTAGCGTAGAGTGCGCTCTCGCCTGTAGCGATGACAGCGTAAGCTGTCTTTGCTCTGTCATAGAAAGCAAAGCGCTCTATATTTTCTACACGTACGTTTGAGCCCTCGTACTTTGCCATGGTGGACTTGTAGACGTCCCAGATGGGTGTCTCCACAGTGTCACCGGGAACGACCTCCATAAGCATTGCATTATAGGGTGCGTAGGTGTCAAGGGGGAATATCTGAAGTATAGCCTCAAGAACCTCGTTGCCGCCGTGGCCGTCAAGACGTACCACGCGATCGTTGGTGGAATGTGAGGGAAAGTTACCGTCAGCGATAACTATCTCGTCGCCGTGTCCCATCTCAGCCAGAATCTTTAATAATTCGGGGGAGATGAGGGGAGAAATGTTTTTTAACATGATTACTTGTAGAGAGGACCGTAAGCCTGGCAAGCTCTGTAGTCCTGACCCTCCTTATCCATACCGAATGCATTCCATGCAGCGGGACGGAAGATGTCGGAGTCGGGAACGTTGTGCATACATACGGGGATACGGAGCATTGAGCACATGGTGATAAGGTCAGCACCGATGTGACCGTAGGAGATAGCACCGTGGTTAGCACCCCAGTTGTTCATTACGTCGTAAGCGGTGCAGAAGGGGCTGCCTTCCTTACCGTCGCAACGAGGAGCAAACCAAGTGCAGGGCCATGTATAGTCGGTACGCTTCCAAAGTGTATCGGTAACCTCGTCGGGAAGGTTAACTGTCCAACCCTCAGCGATCTGAAGAACAGGACCGAGACCCTTAACGAGGTTAAGTCTGATCATAGTAGCGGGCATCTCTGCCTTGGTAACGAATCTGGAAGAATATCCGCCGCCTCTGAAGTAGCCGAGGTCAGCGTAGTTCCATGTGGTGTTATCCATAATAGCCTTCTGGTCAGCGTCGGTCACCTCCCACCACTTCTTCATGGTGCCGTTACCGTTTTCGTCCTTAGCCTCTGCGTTTGCATCGAGACAGCAAGCGCCGGAGTTGATAAGGTGGATAAAGCCGCCGTTGTCCTTGGCAACGCCTTCAACGTCGTAGCCTGTAGCACGCTTTACAGCCTCGGGGCTCCAGTAGGTACGAACGTCAGCAAACATCTGCGCACGGTTGGTGAGCAGCTTCATGAAGAGCATGCCGAGACCGTTGAGAACGTCGTTTTCGGTAGCGAGGATGTAGGGCTCACGAGCACCCTCCCAGTCAAAGGAGGTGTTGAGCATAGCCTCGGGGAAGTCACAGTTGGGATAGAAGTCTGTCCACTGTCTCTGACCCTGGAAGCCTGCTGCGATAGCGTTGTGACCAACTCTCTCTTCCTCACAGCCCTCGGGAAGATTGGGATTGCCGTTCATAAGGTCCTTGATGATGCACATCATCTTAACAACGAACTCAAGATCCTCTTCCTTGCGCTCGGGTGTTCTCTGCATATCCTCGGGGTTCTTGTCAAAGCCGATCTTAGCGTATTCCTTGGTCCACTTGAGAGCCTTCTGGAACTCAGCCTCGTCATATACGCCCTCGCTCATACGGCGGATAACCTCAACCTCGTCAACAGACCCAACACGCATACCGAGGTAGCTTTCGATGAAGTCGGAGTCGATGATAGAACCGCCGATACCCATACAGATAGAACCGATCTGGAGGTAAGACTTACCTCTCATGGTTGCAACTGCAACTGCAGCGCGTGCAAAGCGAAGGAGCTTTTCCTGTACGTCTGCGGGAATATTGGTAACCTCGTCCAGGTTCTGAACGTCGTGACCGTAGATACCGAATGCGGGAAGACCCTTCTGTGCATGAGTTGCAAGAACGGATGCGAGATAAACCGCACCGGGTCTTTCTGTTCCGTTAAAGCCCCATACGCCCTTGATGGTCTGGGGATCCATATCCATAGTCTCGGAGCCGTAGCACCAGCAGGGAGTTACGGTAAGAGTAATATCAACACCCTCACGGCGGAACTTATCTGCGCAAGCAGCAGCCTCTGCAACACGACCGATGGTTGTGTCAGCGATAACTACCTTTACAGGCTCACCGTTAGAGTAACAGAGATTCTCCTCAAATAATTTCTTTGCGGCATTAGCCATAGCCATGGTCTGATCCTCAAGGCTTTCGCGCACCTTAAGGGGACCTCTTCTTCCGTCGATGGTGGGACGGATACCGATAACAGGATATTCACCTATATAT
>JAZRQH010000009.1:0-5561 GCA_045649645.1 Eubacteriales bacterium | reverse complement strand
GAAAGACTGTAGAGCGCAAGCCCAGAGATATAGAGATATTTTCTATAGAGGCAGAGGGGGAGGGCAAAGACTATACCCTCAAGGTACACTGCAGTAAGGGCACTTACATGCGTACACTCTGTGAGGACATCGGTGAAAAATTGGGCTGTCCCGCCACAATGAGCTCGCTTCGACGCTTTGCTTCCGGCAACTTTGTGCTGACAAAGGGATATACCATTGATGAGCTTCGGGAGATGGAATACGAGGACAGAGTCAAGCTTCTGTTACCTACCGAAAGCCTTTTTGAAGAGCTTCCCGTAGTTACCTTAAACGGATTTTTCTTAAAGCTTTTCCGCTCGGGACAGGAAATATATCAGAAAAAAATAAAGACTCATCACTCTGTAGGGCAGAGGGTAAGAGTCTATGACGAAAACGGATTTTTTGCGCTGGGCGAGGTCATGGAATATGAGGACGGCACAGCCATAAAGAGTATAAAACAATTTGTTTTGGAGGAAAGATAAATGTATCTTATAGGCAGTGATATCGGTACCAGCGGTACCAAAACAGTTTTATTTGACCTTGAAGGCAATACTGTAGCATCGGCACTTAGTGAATATCCTCTCTATCAGCCCAAGAACGGCTGGGCTGAGCAGGACCCCCGCGACTGGTGGAACGCAGTATGCGAGACCATCAAGGCGGTTATAACCAAATCGGGTGTAAATCCCAAAGACATCAAGGGTGTTGGTCTTTCGGGACAGATGCACGGTCTCGTTATGCTTGACAAGGATGACAACGTTATCCGTCCCTCTATCATATGGTGTGACCAGCGTACAGGCAAGGAGTGCGTGGAGATGACCGAAAAGGTGGGCGCAGATAAGCTCATCGAGATCACCGCAAACCCTGCTATGACAGGCTTCACCGCATCTAAAATTATGTGGGTTAAGAACAACGAGCCCGAAAACTTTGAGAAGTGTGCAAAGATCATGCTTCCCAAGGACTATATCAGATATATGCTTACAGGCGAGTTTGCCACCGAGGTGTCCGACGCTTCGGGTATGCAGCTCCTTGACGTACCTAAGAGAGATTGGTCTCCCTACGTTCTTGATAAGCTGGGTATCGACCGCAGTCTCCTCGGTAAGATGTACGAGTCCTGCGAGGATACAGGCCACGTTACAAAGAAGGCGGCTGAGCTTACCGGCCTTGCTGAAGGCACTATAGTTGCAGGCGGTGCAGGCGACCAGGCGGCAGGCGGTGTTGGTAACGGCATCGTTCGTGAGGGCGTTATCTCCGCTACCATCGGTACCTCAGGCGTTGTGTTCGCACATACAGATAAGATCTCCATTGACCCTAAAGGAAGAGTACATACCCTCTGCCACGCTGTTCCCGGTTGTTGGCATATCATGGGCGTAACTCAGGGCGCAGGTCTTTCCTTCAAGTGGATGCGTGATAACTTCTTTGAGGGTGAAAAGGCTACTGCCGCACTTCTTGGCGAAGACCCCAACTATATTATGGATAAGATCGCAATGACCTCTCCCGCAGGTGCAAACGGTCTGGTTTACCTGCCCTATCTTATGGGTGAGCGTACTCCCCACCTTGACCCAGACTGCCGCGGTGTGTTCTTCGGTCTTTCCGCTATGCACACAAAGAAGGATATGCTCCGTGCAGTAATGGAGGGTGTTATCTTCTCCCTTACCAACTGTATGGATATAATCAAGGATATGACAGGCACTACTCCCGAAACAGTTTACGCTTCGGGTGGCGGCGGAAACTCCTCCCTCTGGCGCGGTATGATGGCAGACAGCTTCAATATGCCCATCTCCCGCAACAACTCTAAGGAGGGCGGCGCTCTTGGTGTTGCTATCCTTGCAGGTGTTGCTGCAGGTCTCTACAAGAGCGTTCCCGACGCTTGTGCGGCTCTTATCCGTGAGAAGGATGCTACTGCACCCACAGCGGCTAACACAGAGGTTTACAAGAAGTATTACGCTCTTTATAACAAGCTCTATTCTGATCTTAAGGATTCTTTCAAAATGTTATAATAAAAATAAGCTGTCACGATTGTGACAGCTTATTTCTTTTTCTTTCCATTCGTTTTTCCTGATGGAATTTATAAATTTCCTCTGTTGCAAGAGAGAGCTTTGTTACCACGTTTTCCTTTGTGGGATAGCAGTAGAAGGAGTCGTCTGCGGTTGAAATATCTATACAGTCTGCCTGTCTTACGTAGCAGTAGTCGTATTCTATATGAACTCCGTACATACCCAGCGGCTTACGCTGTATGCGGTATTCCTCGCCGTTGTAACATCCCGTCAGAACAAAGCCGTCTTTGGGATCATGTGTAAGCCTTGCCTTGCCCAGATCCTCAAAGCGCTTGGGATGGGGAAGGGAGTAAACGTCTACCTCGTCCTCAAAGGCATATTCTCCAGCCTCTATCTGGGCGCGGACGTTACCCCTCTGCCATTCGTACCACTCAGGCGGTGTGGCAAACTCGGTCTCGCCGTCCTTTGCTTCAAGTCTTCCAAGGGTAGTAAGCTCCCACTCCTTTCCGCACTCTTCGCACTTAAGTATAGAGCCCTTTGTTGACATTTTAGATTCTGTCATACAGTTCGGACACTGATAGAGCACCTTATGTAAGCCCTCTGCGCGGTCAGAGTCGGGTATATGCTGATTGGTGGCGTGCTGATAGTCGTATTCGTTATAGCTCATCTCACGGCGCAGTACCTCGTTTATCTCCTCATAGGACATAGTCTCAAGCTGTTCGGGGGTGAGGATGAGCTTCATTGTGGTATGGAGCTTTACCTTTCGGGGCTTGCGGTAGTTCCAGAAGGGGGTATGGAGATAGTTTCCGTGGTGGATAAGGGTCACAACGGGAACACCCTGCTTCTTTACAAGCATACCGAGAGAATCGGGGAGTATGGCTAATGTTCCCACCGGCGAATATCTTGCCTCAGGATACATCGAGAGTACTCCCTTATGCTTTTTCAGTACTGTGTTGATTGATTCAAGCAGATACATATCGTTTGTAAACTTGCGCTTACAGATGCAGCCGATAAGCTCCATGATAAGAGGACGGCGGTAGTAGCCGTCGATAGTCGCCACGTTATAGGTCTTATGAGGGAAGGTGGCAACCGAGTTGAGCTTGAAGTCAACAAAGTGCATATGGTTAGACAGGAGTATATAGGGCGGCTTGATGCCCTCCATACCTATCTTTTCTATTTCAAATTTTGTGGGGATCGTAAATCTGCTTAAGAGATACATAAGTCCCGTAAAGATACAGCTCTGACGTAACGGTTTTTTTGCTGTGTTATAGGGCTTGACTTTTTTATAATTAATATCCATTGTCATTCCTTTTATAGAAATACGCCCGTCGGGGACGGGCGTATCGTAATTAAGCTTTTGTATTAAATGTGTTGGACAGGTCTGCGATCTTGGAGATAACTCTCTTCTTGGGCTTGGAGGTAGCGATACGCTCCTGAAGAAGCTCCCAATACTTTTCGCCGTCGTTAGGGATCTCTACCCAGTCGTTTGTCCACTGAGAAAGAACCATAGCGTTGGAGATAGCCAAGCTGTTAAGACCGTCGCGGCCGGGGGAGATAAGCTCCTCACCGAACTGAAGGTGATTACAGAAGTTCTGGATGATATCACGGTGACCTCTGCCTCTGCCCTCGGGAATGATCTCCTCAACCTCGTACTCGATAGAGCCGAAGCCGTCGGTAGCGGTGAAGCAGTATTCTCTTTCGTCCATAGAGAGCTTGTAGAAGAGAAGCTTGCCGTTCTCGTATACCAGCTTACCCTTGGAGCCTGTGATCTCAAGACGGTTTGTGCCGGGGAACTCACCTGTGGAGGTGATGAACACACCTGTAGAGCCGTCCTCATACTCGGTGTATGCGGTAACCTCGTCCTCAACCTCGATGTCGTGGTATCTGCCGAACTTAGCAAATGCACGAACACGCTTGGGCATGCCGTAGATCCACTGCCAGAGGTCGAGCTGGTGGGGACACTGATTGATCAGTACGCCGCCGCCCTCGCCGGAGTAGGTAGCTCTCCAACCGCCGTTGTCATAGTAGTCCTGAGTACGGTACCAGTTTGTGATGATCCATACGGTACGCTTAAGCTCACCCAGCTCACCGCCCTGAACCATCTCTCTTATCTTTTTATAGTAAGGCTCGGGTCTGCAGTTAAGCATAACAACAAGCTTGTTACCTGTCTCTTCTGCCTTTTCAACAAATTCCTTTGCCTGCTTGGTGTAAACACCAAGGGGCTTTTCGCTGAGTACGTGTAAACCTGCCTCAAGAGCATCAATACCGATAACGGGATGCAGATAGTGAGGGGTAGCGATGATAACCATATCAACTACCTTGTCTGCAAGAAGCTTCTTGTAATCGTCATAACGAAGGATGTTGGGGTTAAATTCCTTTGCCCACTCAAGTCTTGCAGGGTCGATGTCGCATACAGCGGTCATTTCTGCGTTGGGTACCTTGCCCTCATCGAGCTGAATAACGTGGGATGAACCCATGCTACCGATACCAATAACACCAATTCTTACTTTTTCCATAATTTTGATCTCCGTTGAGTTATCAATAATATTCCATTACATTATATATAAAAATAGGGAATATGTCAATATAAATGGAATAAAAAGAGCATTCGGGTATGATTTATTGGGTTTGCGCTTTACCCTCGGGTGATAGTGAACGAAACCGATAAACTAAATGCGATTGATGGGTGCAGGGGCGTGCTCCTGCAAAAAAGCACCGCCGAAGCGGTGCTTTTTTGATTAGTTATAGTTATGGATTCACATCAGTATTTTGGTTTGATCACAAGATGTGTGTCTAAATCTATCGTATAATCGATTTTAACGGTTTCATCATAAGGAATAGGCTCATAATCAAAACGCGCACAAAAGACTGATACAAAATCCTGTTCGCCGATTCGGATCAGCAATTCTTCAACTGATTTTTGAAGTTCATTTCGTTCTAAATATCTTCCGTGTATCAGTTCATCCCCATATATAGATTCAATTTCTATTATCATTTGTGTTCGTTTTTGTTGTGTTTATAGATGATATAAGCATACGGCGTATAGAACCGCATATGTTTTGTAGTTTTTTGTACTGATCGTCTGAGATATATCCTGTTCGGTTTAGCAGCTCAAGCCAGTATTCGGATTCATAGCATTCTTTAAGGGCGATTTGCATTTTTGATATGAAATCAGCAGTTCCGTGACCGTATTTCGATTCGTGTATATTTGCCCCGATGGAAGTTCCTGAACGTAAAAGCTGATTTGTCAATATGCTTTCTCTTTTTGTTTCCTTGATAGTTCTGCAAAGTTCAATTATTTCAACCGCAAAATCCTTTGCTTTTTCCAACATAATACTTTCTGCCATAGTATCACTCCTTTTATCAAAGTATATCATAAAACTGTTGAAATGTATATAGCTAAATTGCTTCGCAGCTAAATTATTGCTTACGCAATAGCTAAATTGTACTTCGTACAGCTAAATTAAATTTGCCATATAGCTGGGCGAAGCCCAATTTAGCTCGGCTTGCCGAATTTAGCTGGGTTTACCCAATTTAGCTTGCCGAAGG
>JAZRQH010000008.1:0-7263 GCA_045649645.1 Eubacteriales bacterium | reverse complement strand
GTAGTAAGGGTGTTAACGTTACCGACGACCTTGCAGTTGACTTCTGTATGACCACATGCGAGCCCTGTGACAGAATCGCAAAGCTCGCTTTTGAGTACGCAAAGAACAACAACAAGGGTAAGCTTTCCATCGTTACCAAGGCTAACATCATCAAGACCACCGACGGTAAGTTCCTTAACCGTTGCTACGATATCGCAAAGCAGTATCCCGAGATCGAAGTTGACGACTGGTTCGTTGACATCATGACCGCAAAGCTGGTTGACCAGAAGCGCCGCCGCGACTTCAAGGTTATCGTGCTTCCCAACCTCTACGGTGACATCATCACCGACGAGGCTGCTGAGTTCCAGGGTGGTGTTGGTACCGCAGGCTCTGCAAACATCGGTAAGAGATACGCTATGTTCGAGGCTATCCACGGCTCTGCTCCCCGTATGATCAAGGAAGGCAGAGGCAAGTACGCTGACCCCTGCTCCATGCTCCGTGCAACAGTTCTTCTCCTCTCCCACATCGGCAAGCAGGCTGAGGCTGACAAGCTTGAAAAGGCTCTTGACTTCTGTATGCTTGAGGACAAGAAGCTTACTATCACAGGACGTGACACAGGCTGCACCTGTGACGAGTTCGTTCAGTACGTAATGGACACCATTACCAATATGTAAGGAATTTTATGATAAACAAAAAATCAGAATCTACTGTATCTGCGGCAGTCATTAAAAGACTGCCCAGATATTTCAGATATCTCAGAATGCTCTTAAACGAAAACAAGCTCCGTATATCCTCAAACGATCTCGCTGAGCTTATGGGCGTTACCGCTTCCCAGATACGTCAGGACCTTAACTGCTTCGGCGGATTCGGTCAGCAGGGCTACGGCTACAACGTTACCTACCTCTACGGCAAGATAAGCGAGATCCTGGGCGTTCACGAGAACTATCAGGCTATCATTGTCGGTGCGGGCAGACTGGGACAGGCTCTTGCTGCTTCTCCGGTATTCACCAAGCGCGGTGTTGAGGTCTGCGCTCTCTTTGACGTTTCTCCCGAGGTTATCGGTATGGAGGTTGACGGCAGACCCGTGATTCATATCGACGAAATGAAGAGCTTTGTTGAGAACAACGTGGTGGATATTGCGGTTCTCACCCTTCCCTACGAATACGCAGAAGGTGCGGTAGAGCATATCAAGTCGATGGGCATCAAGGGTATCTGGAACTTCACCAGCCACGATATGGACCATATCCCCGGTGTTACCGTGCAGAACGTTCATATGGGCGACTCTCTTATGATGCTCTGCTATGACATCAAAAATAAGGACGAAAACGATGAAGTATGAAATAAACTACGGTAACGGCGTAGTATCGGTTCCTGCCTCAGCGCTTGAGAAGCTCTCGGGCGCAGGAGAAAGCGAGCTGAAGGTGCTTTTAGCCGTCTGCTCGGGCGTGGAGGATATCGTCGCCGCTACGGGCTGTGACGGGACCGCAGTCGATTCTGCCCTTGCCTTCTGGCGCGGCGCAGAAATCCTGTCGGGCGAAAAGAAGGCTCCGGAGCGTAAGGTAAGCCGTCACGCTACCGTTCCTGCCTACACGGGCGAGGAGCTGAGCCGTATTATCGACGAAAACGGACTTGCCATGATAATAGACGAGTGCCAGAGCCTTACGGGCAGGGTGTTCAATATAACCGAGGTAAACCGTATAGCCGCTCTTAACAGCTATCTGGGGCTCTCGGGTGAGTATATACTGCTTCTGTTCAGCTACTGTGCAGAGCACGGCAAGACCACTCTTAAATATATCGAAAAGACAGCCTACGACCTCTATGACAGAGGTATAGATTCTACAGAAGCCTTAGAGGAATATATCCGCCGCGAGGAGGAGAAGCATAGCCTTGAGGTTAAATTGAGAAAGCTCTTCGGCTTTGGCGAGCGTTCCCTTACTCCCGCCGAAAAGAAGCATATAGCTGCCTGGTCGGACGAGTACAGCTACTCCTACGATATCATCGAGGAGGCTTATAACATTACCGTTGAAAAGACCGGCAAGCTGTCGCTTCCCTATCTTTCAAAGATACTGTCCAACTGGTACGGCAAAAATCTTCGCACCATAGAGGACGTAAGGACAAGCCTTGCCGAATACGAAAAGGCAAAACAACAGAAGCCTGAGGATAACTCCAGCTTTGACGTAGACGAGTTCTTTGAGCTTGCACTCAAGCGCTCCAGAGACAAAATACTCAACGATTAGGAAGGCAGACTATGGGTTACAACAAGAAATCCTACATACAGACAAAGGAAATATTCAAGGCCCGCGAGGACAAAGCCCGTGACGACGCCTTTATGCGTAAATGCGAGGTGGAGACCAAGATCCCCGAGGTAAGACAGATAAACAATCTCTTAGCCTCCACGGGTGCTGAAATAGCCATAGAATTAGCCAAGGGCTCTCAGAACATTGAGGAGCGTATAAACGCTCTCAGAGACAAGAACCTTGCTCTGCAGGAAAAGCGGGCTCAGCTTCTTATTGCTAACGGCTACACCGCTGACTACACCAAGCCTAAGTTCAACTGCGACAAGTGTCAGGACTCGGGCTTTGTGGGTATCGAGATGTGCGAGTGCTTTCACCGTGAGGTGGTGGAAAACACCATCCGTAATTCGGGTATAGGGGCGCTGGTAGACCGCCAGTCCTTTGACAACTTTGACCTTAAATATTATTCGAGTGATCCCAGAGTTCTTACTATAATGAAGAATGTCTTTGAGACCCTTCGTGAATATGCCGAGGGCTTCACTACCGAAAGAAAATCCGTAATGATGATGGGTGGTACAGGTCTCGGAAAAACACATCTTTCTACCTCTATCGCAAAGGTTGTCATTGAACAGGGCTATGACGTTGTGTATGAGACCGTACAGAACATAATGAGCGACTTTGAGTACGAGCGCTTCGGCAGAGGCTACAACACAGATGCCGAGGAAAAGAAGACCGACAAGTATTTCAACTGCGACCTTCTCATTATGGATGATCTGGGCACAGAGCTGACCAACAATTTTACGGTTTCATGTCTTTATAATCTTATAAACACTCGTATAAATAATCATCTCCCTGTTATTATCAACACCAACCTCACCCACAAGGAGTTAAAAGAGCGTTACGAAGACCGTATCACTTCAAGACTTATGGGTGAGTTCAAGGTAATGCCATTTGCGGGTACAGATATACGTCAGCAAAAGATACAGTAATATGATGTTAAGGTATTCAAAAAATTTCTTATTCTGGGCTCTTATATCGATCTCATCGATTACGTTCATAAACATAGCCCTGTTATATTGGTTTCCAACACTGTGTCCGATAAGTTCGTTTTCGGCTACAGCCTTGATGTTTACGGCGTATTTGTTAAAGATTTATTATCTCATACCCGCTGCTTTTGCGATCTGCATACTTATGCTTTTGGCAGCATTTTCTTTCCGAAAGGAAAAAATAATTTGGCCGATAATTTTGCTTGTATATTTACTCTGTGATTTGTGCTATCTTTCACTCAGTTTTTTTGATTCTTGGTTTAATTACGAGCATATTATATGGTCTCAGGGAATACAGATAATTATTAATATAATAGTTATAGTTTTCATCTGTATCTATTTTGTTCTTTTAAGAAAGAGTAGCTATGTAAGACAGGATCTGAAATCCTGACTTATGGCACGCCTATAAAATTCATCAATATCAAAGCTGCTTTCCTTTTTTGGGGAGGCAGCTTTTGTGTTTGTCCCTTTTTGCCGGTCCTCCTCCGCCCAGCGTATAAGGGTGGCATAATGGGAGCTGTAGGTCTTCCCAGCAGATGCCATATAGGTTGACAGCCTGTCGATTACCGAATCGATATGAGGATACTTTTCACACAGACGGCAGTATTCATCCTCTGTCAGTATAACATTATTCATTAATCCCCTATTTGAGGGTGTGGGCGAAGCCGTTTTCTCACTCTCTTTTTCTATTCTTTTATTTTCTTTTATTTTATTTTCTTTTATTTGTGTACTTAATGTAGGTTGAACGGGAGTTTCTGTAGCTTTAGTGGGAGTTTCTGCAACATTTACTTTAGTTTCTGCAACATTTACTAAAAGGATACGGTGGTCAAGGTCATCCAGCTTTCGTCTGGAAACAGCATAAAAATAGTGCTCCTGTATCTCCCTTGACGTAAGAATTCCATAGCTTCTGAAAATATCCTCAGCAAAAAAGCCATACTCAATAAGAGTTTCAATTACGCTGTGCACCTTGTCAATATCAAGATGGTTTTCGTTGGCAAATAATATTTCATTCTTTTTCGCCCATTCAAGGTAATATCCTTTACCGCCGTATATGCGCATTAAAAGCTTTATGTAAATATAAAAGGCTTCTATTCCCTGTTCAGCCTCTGCCAGTGCTATTCTTTCGTCGTAGCAACAGTATAATGGGAAATAATCAATGTTCGTTTTTTTAGGTCTTGGCATTTTTACCTCCGATAATTTTAGTTTCAGATATATTATAACAGAGGTAAATATCACGTCGGTAGGGTACCAACCCCGGAAAAAAGTGCGAAATTGCACTTTTTTCAGCTAAATTCACCTTCGGTGAGCTAAATTGACCCTTGGTCAGCTAAATTACCAGGGTAGCTAAATGTACTTCGCACGCTATAGGTGAATTTAATTTAGCTGCACGAAGTGCAATTTAGCTATTCCGTAAGGAATAATTTTGCTGCGGAGCAATTTAGCTTCTTAAGACAGATTGATGACTTTGTCATCACTCTGTCGTTTGTATTTCAAAGATTGTGGTTTTACCCCACAATCTCATAGACAATGAGACAGTAAGACAGGGTACCATCCCTTGTCCTGTTATTTTCCGATCCAAAAGATCTGTCCCAAAGTATAATCAATTAAGATTGTTCGGAAACCGAACAGTCTGTCTTGCAGTGGAAGATCAATGACTTTGTCATCATTTTTTATTTGTATTTCGAAGATTGTGGTTTTACCCCACAGTCTCCATTTTTTGGCAGTGCTTAAGGTTGATGATTTTTTCATCATTTTTTATTTGTATTCCGAAGATTGTGGTTTTACCCCACAGTCTCCTTTTTTTGGCAGTGCTTAAGGCTGATGAATTTGTCATCAATCTTTTGTTTGTGCAAGGCGTTTGCGAGTGAAGTTTTTTTAGTTTAGAGTTTAGAGTAACAAAAGCACCTCAATGAGGTGCTTTTGTTATTGTGTTATTCTGTTGCTGCGGTGGTATCCTCAGCGGGCTCGGTGAAGAGCGCCTCGGTACCGGTGGCGTTATAGATACAAACGTCATCGGGAAGCATAATATAGGTCATACCGTCCTTCTCTGCGTAAGAGAAGCTGTAGGTCTTCTCTACCGTAGCGGTGGAGGTAACGTTACCGTTTTCGTCGGTGATATCCGACTCGTAGTTATAGGTGACCACTACCTTCTTCTCGCTTCCGTCAAAGCCGTAGCCTTCCTTATCCTTGTAGTTCTCAACGGTGGTGATGCCGATATTGGGATAGCCTGCTTTGTTGGGAACCTCCTCGCCGTTAACGGTAAGGGATGTGATAGCATCTGCCTCTATAGCCTCAAGCTTACCCATAGGGAGAGCGTCAAAGAGGCTGTAAGCCGTGGCGTCCACCAGAGTGGAGTCGGTCATATATACCTTGTCGTTAAACTTGAGATAATAGCCGCCCGACATTTCGTTCTTATTACCTACCGTGTAAACTCGGCTGTAACCCGAGCGGGTACCTATATTCACCTTGAGGGTAGGCTCGTCAAAGCCGTAGGCTGACTCGTCGCCGCCCACGATCTCTCGGGTCGCGGTGACCTTGAGAAAGGCATCGGCTATCTTCTGAACGTGGTCCTGATCTACAGGCATCGTCATATCCGAGGGATACGTCCATACTCCTGTTGCCTTGGTGAAGTTAACGTCTCCCTTGGCGCCGGAATAAGCAATGGTGGTAATACCGTCTACGGTATCGTCCATAACTATTATCTCTTCGGGAGCATCTTCTACAGGAGCGGGCTCTTCCTTATTAAGATTTGTAACAAGGAAATAAGCTCCGATAAGGAGTGCTAAAACTATTACACCAATTATTAAATATTTAAACTGTTTCATATTATACTCCTATTATAGGATAATTCGTAATTCGTAATGCGTAATGCGTAATTAAAGGAAGATTTCCGCCGTAGCGGAAATCCTCATTAATTTTTACATTTTGCATTATCTCTTGCGTCTTATCGCCCAGATAACGATACCTGCAACAACGGTACCTACGGGAACTATGAGAACGAAGACTGCCGTCCACAGGGTTGCGATGCCTGCGTTAACTACAAGCTGCTCTGTATCCATAGCCTTGCCTGCGATAGAAACGGATGCCTTCTTTTCGCAAAGGTTACCCAGCGTTGACAGGAAGAGTGAGGAGTTGCCGCCGGAGACCATAGAGTCTGCCTGGTCGTCTGCTATACCGAAGGAGGAATACCAAACGAACTTACCCTCAGACTCACCCTTGGCAACGGTGGCTACTGCGCCGATAGTGCACTCGCCTGAGTAAAGAACGTCCTCGGCGTTGATCTCGCCGCCCTTGACCGATACGGTATAGGCATCACTTGATGTTGTAAGAAGCTCGGAAACGCTTACACCCTCGGGCATGGTGTCTGCCACCTTGATTCCCTCTGCAGTGGGCATCATAACATACTTGCCCTGAAGGGATGCGGTGATGGGATCGGTGGTAGAAAGGTTGGGAGCAAGGTAGTAAGGGGTCTGAATATAGTTCTGAGTATTTGCTTCCATTACCAGTCCCTCTATTCTGCTCATTCCGTAGTAGTTACAGAGAGCGTCAAGGTTAGTAAAGGCTGTGCCGTTTACGTTATAGCTGGTGATAAGGATAAGCTTGCCGCCCATGTCAACGTAGCTCTTGAGGGTTTCAAGCTCAGTTGCATTTATATCAGACTGGGGAGCGTTGATAAGAACAGCGCTTGCGTCTGCGGGAACGGTGCCGTCGCCTGTAATAAGCGTCAGCTTGTCTGTGAGATAGTTATCGGTGGTGAGATAACCTGCAAGGGCTGTGCCGAGCTCGTACTCGCCGTGTCCCTGAAGCATATAGATCTTGGGAAGGTTCTCAGTGGTAACGTTGTCTATAGCGCCCGTGATAGCCTGCTCACCTGCAAAGGTGGTGGAGGTATCAACGCTCTGACCGTACATCATCTGAATATAATATGCCTCTTCCTCGGTATACTGCTGAGTGAAGATGCTTGAATTGGGAACCTCGTAAGAACGGTTCTGACCTACGACGAT
>JAZRQH010000007.1:0-6450 GCA_045649645.1 Eubacteriales bacterium | reverse complement strand
GACCGCCGTACTTCTTAGCTGTGGAATAGTTGATCCATATAGCCTTTGCAGAGCCGATATGGAGATAACCGTTAGGCTCGGGAGGGAAGCGAGTATGAACGGTATCGTTAACGCCCTCAGCCAGGTCCTTGTCGATAATGTCGTGAATAAAATTGGATGTTGTGATCTCTTCCATTGGTCTTATATCTCCTTAATAGCATTCTTGATTCTGTTGATGGATTTTTCCTCACCCAGTATGTTCATCACCTCGTACATATCGGGGGAGTTGGTCTTGCCGGTAAGCGCGATACGTACGAACATACTGATATCACCTACGTGACCCTTATAATCCTCGGGATTCTTTTTATAAAGCTTGGTTTCGGGTGCGAATCCTAACTTATCTGCGATGACCTTCATCTTTGCAAACCATTCGTTTGCGTCATCGTTTTTATCATAACTTTCTGCAAACATTGTGAGAGCATTCTTGATGTCTTCTTTGTCAAAGGTTTCGGGGTAATCTGCTTCCTTGCGATAGAGCTCATCGTAGAAGAGACCTACGTAAGGCTTAACGTCCTTCCAGATGCACAGATCCTTTCTGGGCTTAGCTGTGCCTCTGCCGATAGAGAGGATACGCTTCGCGTAATCTGCATCTCTCACAAAGAGATCGTAAAGCTCGGTATCGTATTCCTTAGCCCACTTGACGATCTCGTCATAGACCTCGTCAGCGGTCATATGAGCGATAGTATTCTTGCTGACGTCGTTGAGCTTGTCAAAGTCAAAGAGTGAGCCGGAAGCGGACATCTTCTTGATAGAGAACTGGAAGTCATTAATATCAGCCTTGGGGTTAGCGTTTCTCCACTCTTCAAAGTTGGAGTTAAGAAGAGTCATAACGTATTCCTTAACAGACTTTGCGGGGTAGCCCTCTGCTACGTAGAAGCTCAGACCTGCACCGAGATCTCTCTTGGAAAGCTTCTTCTTGGAGCCGCCCTCCATCTTCATGAGCTGAGAGATGTGGAGATACTTGGGAATCTTGAATCCAAGAGCTCTGAAAAGCTGAACGTGGAAGGGAAGACTGGGAAGCCACTCCTCACCGCGTACAACATGGGTAGTCTTCATAAGGTGATCGTCTACTGCATGTGCGAAGTGATATGTGGGGATGCCGTCGCTCTTGAGAAGAACGTGGTCGATGTCGTTTTCGGTTATCTCGATCGCACCCTTGATAAGGTCTGTGAACTTTATTTTGTTTTCGATAGAGCCCTCGGAACGGAATCTGAGGACGAAGGGCATACCTGCTGCAAGCTTATCCTTGATGGTCTCAAGATCGCAGTCGCGGTACTTAGCCCACTTTCCGTAGTAACCGGGGTTAGCCTTGATGGCTTCCTGCTCCTCGCGGATGGCGGTAAGCTCTTCTTCGGTACAGAAGCAAGGATAAGCCTTTCCCTCTGCTACGAGCTGCTTTGCATATGTCTGATAGATCTCAGCTCTTTTCGACTGACGGTAGGGACCGTAATCGCCCTTTTCACCGTCAAGGGAGATACCCTCGTCGAAGAAAATACCGTAGGATGCGTAAGAGTTTATAATATCGATATCTGCACCCTCTACCTCACGCTTGGCATCGGTATCCTCTATTCTGAGATAGAAAACGCCGCCGCTCTGGTGAGCAAGTCTTTCGCCTACCATGGTAGGGAATAGGCTTCCGAAGTGTACGAAGCCTGTGGGGCTGGGAGCAAATCTTGTAACCTTTGCGCCCTCGGCAAGACCTCTTTCGGGGAATCTTGCTTCGATCTCCTCGATTGTGGTCGTTATGTTGGGATAAAGTAATTCGCTTAATGCTTTGTAGTCCATGTGTGTATCCTCATCTCATGTATATATTATATTCTTTTTCGTATGAAAGGTGGCTTGAGGGACCGTGCCCGGGGTAAATACGGTAATCGGTCTCTAACGCCTTTATTTTTTCAAGGGATGACAGTATGGTATTGTAGTCACCGCCGTAGAAATCGTATCTGCCTATGCTACCGCGGAACAGCGTGTCGCCGCAGATCATATGCTCGCCTACAAGGAAGCAGCAGGAGCCGGGTGTGTGTCCGGGTGTGTGCATTACCTTGATGACGTTTCCGTGAAAGTCTATGCTGTCACCGTCTTTGAGTAAAACGTCAGCACTTTTACATGGATTTTTGTTGCCTGCGTAAAAGGACATCAGACTCTTTTCCGGGTCAAGCAGTAGCTCATTATCACCTTCGTGGATATAAAGGGGGGCTTTTGTTTTTTTTCTCAGCTCCTCAAGAGCCAACATATGGTCAAAGTGACCGTGGGTAAGTATGATCTTTTCGCATTTCAGTTCTTTATCGGTGAGTTTTTTCATAATAACGTCGATATCGTCAGCCGGATCTACGATTATACATGTCTTTGTTTGCTCATCAATGATAAAGTAACAGTTTGTCTGCATACTTCCCAATATGAATTTTGCTATTTTCATATAAAAATACCTACTATATTGATAATATAATATTATAGCACGGGAAATCGCGGTTGTCTATAGAAAAATATCAAAATATAATTATATTTTTCTCTTTATTTTTTGATTATTTTATGGTAGAATATACGTACTAATACATTGTGAGGTAAATTATGAAGGCTTACGGTAAAAAAACATGGCTTATCGCCGATAATTATCTTAATTCCAAATCGTTAAATGACTGGAACAGCCACGAGGCTGTGTGTGTACTTAATACGTCGGATGTTGATGCTGAGATAAAGATGACTCTGTTCTTTGAGGATAAGGATGCAAAGAACGACGTGGTTTCCTTCTGCAAGGCAGGACGCACACATCACATCCGTCTGGATAAGATACGTGATTCCAAAGGCGAGCTTCTTGAAAGGGACGTTCCCTACGCATTGCTTCTTGAGAGCAATACTCCTATAGTAGTTCAGTATTCCCGTCTCGATACCTCCAGACGAGAGCTTGCTCTTATGACAACTATGGCATATCCTATAGAGGAATAACTTGACATAGATAACTTGTTATTGTATAATAAAAAGAGTTTTTTTGCGAGGTAGCGTATGACTGATTTTGTAGCGATCCTTTTGTGCGCAGGCAAGGGAAGCCGTATGAACGATGACAGTACCAATAAGGTCTGTTTTCCCGTAAACGGTGTACCTGCTGTCAGACGTACTATAGATAATATGCGTAAGGCGGGTATCAATAAATTTGTGGCGGTCGTCGGACATAAGGCTGACAAGGTCATGGAGTGTCTGTCCTGTTACGATAACGTGGCATATGCTTATCAGGCGGAACAGAACGGTACGGGTAACGCCGCGCTTATGGGACTTAATATCCTTGATTCCCTTGGATATTCGGGTGCTGCTCTTATCTGTATGGGCGACAAGATCGTTTCAAGTGACGTTATCTCAAAGCTGATCGATCGGTATAACGGATCCGATTCAAAAACTGTGTTTGCCGTTCAGCCTAAAGCTTTTAACGAGGGCGGCGGCAGGATCGCAACGAAAGATGGCAAGGTTTGCGGAATATATGAGCAGACAGATTCTTATATTCTGAAATTGGGTGCTCTTGAAGATCAAAGCGAGGAGAGCTATATAGTCGCTCTCAGTGATGCGCCTGTCAATGAAAAGAAAAAACGCAAGATTCTCGATTACGCATTGAAGCATAAGGATGATCTTAATTCCCATGTCGTTCTTGCAAACGAAGCTTTCACACACGTGGATATCGAATCCTGCGAATACGTTAACACAGCAACCTATCTTTGTGACGTTAAAGAGACGATCGCAGCGATCAATAAGTTAGATGATAACAACGCACAGGGTGAGATATATCTTACCGATGCGATCAATATAATGACGGCTGACAGCGGCGCAGAAATAGTTCCGATCTCGGTCAAAGAGCAAATGCTGACTTTTGCGACCAAGGAAGAGTTGGCTATGGTAAGCGATTATTTCGCTTCTGTTGAAAAGGAGCAGACATGATACTCAAAGCATCAATATGGAAAGAGCTGTTTGTATCTAAAGAAACTTCTGTAATGGAGCTGCTTGAATGTATTTACGGTCCCGACCAGAAGAAGCTTATAGAAGACAGACGAACTACGCTTATATCTATGCTCGATACCTTTATCGAGCGCTACGGTGATAACGAAGCAGTTATTACACGTTCTCCCGGACGTGTCAATATTCTGGGCAGACATATTGAGCACCGAGGCGGAAGCATCAACGTCATGAGCGTTGACCGCGAGACGCTGTTGATATGCGGTAAGCGCAGCGACGATACCGTCAATATGTCCAATATGGACGCTAAATTTCCAAATGCTTGCTTTTCTATAAGTGATACCCTTAACTGTACCGACAACGAAAACTGGATAGACTACATAGAGAGTGACGAGATTTTGAAGCTCGTCATGGAGACAAAAGGAGACTGGGCCAACTACGTTAAGGCTTCTGTTCTGAGGTTAGCTCTCGAATACAGAGATAATTCCTTTGTGGGTATGGATATGCTGTTCTGCGGCAATATCCCCATGGCGGCAGGACTTTCTTCGTCCTCCAGTATTGTAGTTGCTACGACCGAAGCGTTGGTTGCTCTGAACGACCTTGATATCAGAGCGAAGGATTTTGTCCATCTTTGCGGCGAGGGCGAGTGGTTTGTCGGCTCACGAGGAGGTGCAGGTGACCACGCTGCTATGAAATGCGGCAAGAGGGATATGATCACACATCTCGATTTCTGTCCCTTCAAGATCGGTAAGAGCGTTGATTTTCCCACTGACTATAATGTCGTTATAGCCAACAGCTTTGTTGAGGCAAAGAAGAGCGAGGGCGCAAGAGACAAGTTCAACCAGAAGGTTGCTTGCTACGAATTCGGCTTTATGATGTTTAAGAAAAAGCATCCCGAATATGCCGAAAAATTACAGTATCTCAAGCATATCAATCCCGAATATCTCGGATGTGACGATGCCGATATATATCAAATGCTGCTTTCCGTTCCCGAATATATGACCGTGGATGAGGTTTACGCCGAATTGCCTGAGTATAAGAAGGACATAGATCGGATACTTAAGAGTCATGCAGCCCCCGACAGATACGAGATCAGAAGCACGCTTCTGTACGGTATAACCGAATGCCTGAGAGCAAACAAGTGTATTGAGCTCCTTGAAGAAAAGGACTATGAAGCTCTGGGCAGGCTGATGAGCACAAGCCACGATGGCGACCGAGTTTCTATAGGCAAAAAGCCTTACGATTACTCCGCAGCTGATTCATATCTCAAAAAGCTAATCGAGGATTACCGTAACGGTGACGCCGAAGCTCAGCTTTATAATCAGCCCGGCGGTTACGGTTGCTCTACCGAAACTATAGATAAGCTTGTGGATTTTGCAGTATCCATCGAGGGTGTAATGGGTGCTGAGCTTTCCGGCGCAGGCCTTGGCGGGTGTATTATCATACTTGTCAAAAAAGAATCAACCGAACACCTACTTGACGAATTGAAGGAATTTTATTACAATAAAAAAGGATTGCCTATGGGTGCTGAGGTTTATATACCTGTTGCGGGCTCCTTGGCGTTTTAAATATGGAGGAAACTATGGAAAAGAAAACAATTCTTCTCACAGGCGGAGCCGGCTATATTGGCTCACACACAGCAGTAGAGCTGCTCAATGACGGTTGGCAGGTAGTTATTGCCGATAACTTCTATAACAGCAGCCCTGAGGTACTTTGCCGTATCGAGGAGCTCACAGGCAAGAAGCCTGTATTCTATGAGATCGATATCTGTGACGAAGCCGCACTTTCTAAGCTTTTCGACGAGCAGGCTATCGATGCTGTCGTTCATTTTGCTGGCTATAAGGCAGTTGGCGAATCTGTTGCTAAGCCTGAAATGTACTATGATAACAACATCAATTCTACTCTCGTTCTTCTTCGCGTTATGAAGGCGCACGGTTGTACCAGACTTGTATTTTCTTCTTCTGCAACTGTTTACGGTATTCCCGAAACAGTGCCGCTGGTAGAGACTATGCCTACAGGCTGTACAAATCCCTATGGCTGGACCAAGCTTATGAACGAGCAGATACTTACCGACATAGCTAAGGCTAATCCTGATATGTCTGTTGTTCTTCTCAGATACTTTAATCCTATCGGTGCTCATAAAAGCGGAAGAATAGGTGAAGATCCTAACGGTATTCCCAATAACCTTGTTCCTTATATCACTCAGGTTGCGGTAGGTAAGCTCGAATATCTCAATGTTTTAGGTAACGATTACCCCACTCACGACGGTACAGGTGTTCGTGACTTTATTCACGTTGTTGATCTTGCGCTCGGTCACCTTGCAGCACTTAATTATTCCTTTGACAGTAAGGGTGTTGAAGTATTCAATCTCGGTACAGGTACAGGCTACAGCGTTCTTGATATCGTTAATGCTTTTGAAAAGGTAAACGGTATTAAGGTTCCTTATATGATCGCACCCCGACGTCCCGGTGACGT
>JAZRQH010000006.1:0-32157 GCA_045649645.1 Eubacteriales bacterium | reverse complement strand
AAACTCTACACCTGTTGCATGGCCTACATCGATACATTCCTTCATACAACGTATAGCAACACGGCGAGCAGCCTTATTTTCTGATACGTCACCGAACACTCCGCCCACAACAGTACCAAGACCGGAGAAGGTGGCGTTGATAAGAAGCTTAGACCAACGTGCTCCAAGCAGGTTGCTCTCAACGTGCACAGGACACATAAGCTCAAGAAGCTCGGTAACCGACTTAAACTGATCCTCGGTTATGCCCTCCATCCTACCCATATGGAATGAAAGCGAAGCAGGATCGCTGGTCAACGTGCAAACACCGGGCTCAGAAAGTGTAGCTCCCCACTCTACGGTACATCCCATAGTACGATGGCTGCCCACTATCTCGGCAATGCCGGGCTCGGGGATTCCGTTCTGGAGAGTGACTATGACACCCTCGTCGCTGAGATAGTCACCCAGCATAGTAACTACCTCTTTGTTGAAGAGCTGCTTTGTCATAAGCAGGATTATATCATACTTCCCTGTCATCTCGTCGGGGGTATAAACTGTTACGGGCACGGTCATATCCACGGTTCCCACTATTCTTGCTCCCTTATCGCGAAGGGCTTGTACGTGTGCCTTGTTACGGTTGATAAGGTCGATCTGACCGCCGTTCTTGGTTATGTAGGCTCCCAGCACCGTTCCGAGAGAGCCCGCTCCGTATATTGCACTTCTCATTATAATTAATTATCCTTTCTAAAATAACCGCTGAAAATCAGCGGTTATCTTCTTTCTTTTTTCTTGTCACAAAGAGAACTATGCAAAGAGTTCCGCTGAGACCCAACGCCAGTACCCAGAAGAGAATGTTATCTCCAGTCTGCGGAGGCTTGGGGTCAGAAGACTCTATAGGATACTCTTCAACCTTAAACTGCCAGTCAATATAGCCGGTCTGATCAGCAAAGTCGTTACCCACGGTAAGAGGTACGTCAAGGGTAACGTCAAGGGTTACCTTGCCGCCCGAATAAAGGGTACCAAGCTCGGTCCACTCTGTAAGTCCTGCCTTCTCGGAAGCCGCTGCCTTGAACATTTCGCTTCCGCTGCTGTTCTTCACGGTAAGGTTCATCTGACCAAGGAATTCTTCGCTTCCCTCAACTGCACCAAGTGATCGCATATAGATCTTTACCTTGACTTTGTTGGAAGCCTTGTTATTGACAACTATCTGCTGAGTGATACTGTCACCCGGCATAACGTCCTTAAAGTCGGTGAAAAGATCGGTGGGAGACTGCTTACTGCCGGGAGCAAAGATAAACTTGCCTGCGTCACCGCTGTAGGTAACGTTTCCCTCGGCATAAACGCAGAGTGAAAATAGGGTGGATAATACAAGAAGGATACTTATAAATCTGATATGCTTCATTATTCTACCCCCTATCTCTTAACTGTAAGGGTATCGGTGGTAGCGTCCGAAACACCGCTCTGCCACTTGTCCTTAACGACGCGTACAGGCTTGTTCTGAATTCCGGAGCCAAGTATCTCTACGGTAAGCTCATAGCCATCGGGGGCTCTGCCCGCAACGGGTGAGCAGGAGTTGATAAGCACGGAGGTGCTCATCTCTGCCGCTACAGACTTAACATGATAGTAAAAGCCGTCTGCAGCCTTTACCCACGCGCCGGTGGTATCGGTGGACATGGTATAATCGGTACCTAAAACGGGAGCTGTGCCGAATACGTTACCCTGAGCGTCCTGCCAGCTTACGCTTATATATGCACGGATAAAGGCATCGGTGGTGCCCACGTTCTTGATCTTAACGTTACTCTTAACGTTGCCGCTGAGAGTCTCCTCTACCTCGGTGTTGACGTCGTTAGGGTTAAAGGTGTTCGTTAAGATCCCACTTTCGTCGATAAGAAAGGCTGTGGTGGTGCCTACTGCTACCGTTGCAATGAGAATAAGGCAGACAAGCAATATTTTCGTTTTCTTAAAGCCTTTGAATTTCATATTGCTTTCTCCTTTCTCAGTCTTTTCTTACAACGCCTGTATCGGCAAAATAGTTCTCGGCATAACAGTCACCCGAAAGCCACAGATCGTCTGTACGGTCGTTGGTGAAGGTTATCTTTTCGTTTGCTAAGGTCAGATCTACTGAAATTGCACCTGAGTTCAATGTCGCATCGGTGTCTACCGTCGCCTTAGCGCTCTTGAGTGTATATCTGCTTGACCAACTAAGCTCCTTTACGGTATATCTGCCGATAAGGACGCCCTTTACCGTAACCTCAGCCCTGCCGTTCACAAAGCTTGAAGCGGGGATCACAAGACTGAGCTTGTAGGTGGGATCGTCTGCCTTTGTAACCTCAAAGACAAAGTCCTGATCGGGGGTATCGGTACCCGTTACAACCTTTTCTACGGTAAGGTTGGTGTACTTATATCTGTTGGTAAAGGTTATGGTCATAGCAGGCTGTACAGAGGCAATGGTATATACGCCGTCCCTTACCGTAAGAACAGATGCGGTGATATCACGTCCGTCCTTGTCGGTTACCATGACCGAAGCGTTGTATTTTGACAGGTCAACGTTTTCGGCAATCATAAAGGTCGTTCCGACAGCTACGTTTGTTATAACGTGGCTCTGGTTATCCTTGAGTATAAAGTTATGGTTCTGTACACCGTCTATCTGATCAAGGTAGTTACCGTCAGTCTGGTCGTTACCGTCATAGTTTGCAAGATGTTGAACGCTTGCAGCAAACTCAAACTCGGCCTTATCACCGCCGACGATATCCTTGATTACCGTTATGGTGGTAGGAATGTCGGCAGAAGGAACCGAGAAGTTCTCCAAGGGGGTCAGAACACCGTTTTCGTTCGGATAGTATATACCGGACTCGGTGGTGTTGGTTTGCATACCCTCACCGCCCTTATTGTTGCTTGTGGGTAATATCGGGATTTCTACAACAAGCTTTTTACCTCTGTGTACAGTCTGTCCGTTGTTGGTATCAACACCGACGTAATTCTCAGAATAGTCGAATCCTGTAACCTGGACTCTGTTACCGTTTACGGTAATAGTTCCAACACTGCCACCGTCACTTGCCCACTGCATAACACCGTTAACAATACCCTTAAGTGACTCGGTATACGCAACAGGTTTGCCGTTGATCTTAAAATGTTCGCTTACTACATCCAAAAGGACTGTAGCGTCGTCAAGATCTATATTAGCACCGCCGGCTTGAATCTGTTCGTATATCTTTTGGAATATATTACTCAATGCTTCAGCATTACCTGCAGAGAGATAATAACTGTCACCGGACTTCAAATCGGGATTGATCGCATCATTTGTTGCCTCTTCGGTACTTGACGGATCACGTTTTGCTGCGTTAGGGAAGTTTGAAGACAACAGATGCATAAATCTGTTTGCCTTATTGATCGTGTTACCGCTCCATGAGGGGATATTCTGAGGATTGGAACCGTCAGCACCCTCAAAGGTCGCAACTGTATATACTGTTGCACCTAAATCATTCTTTATGATCTTGGATTCTGCAAGTGCAGTATTTGAATTATCCCACGCGTCTTCACCGTAAGGAACACCGTCAGTAAATACTACAACGACACGGTTGCGTTCGCCTTTAGCATAAACATCATCAGTGTAGGTATTATCTTCATCAAGAATATGCTTTGCCATTCTCATACCTTTATAAGTATGAGTCTGACTGCTCAGTCTGTTACTTGCAAAGAGCATATCAAGGATAGCACGTTCGTCAGAACGTGTAACGTCCTGCAATGAATTCTGATAATAATACTGTTTAAGTAGATTTTCAGATGTAGAACTGGTAGGATCGTAACCTGAAACTTGATTAAACGGAATTTTAGGACCGGTCAAGCGACCATCTCCGTAGTTTCCGGAATTAGGATCATAGAAGGTCAAAATACAGTTTGTTGAATTGGTACCGCCACTGTCGCCTGCAAAGCTGGTTGCTGCAACACGGTGAGACACATCGTCTGCTGTTCCGAAAACGCCATCCTTACCCTTTGAATCCTCAACGATACTTTCAAGGAATGTATTTACAGCTTCCTGAAGTGCTATATATCTGGGATAATGAAGCTCGCCTGTCGCAGAAGCGGGGCAAACCTTTGGCACGTAGAACTTATCTATTGCTGCAGTAAGATCATTGTCAGCCACCCAGTAAGGGAAATATCTGTCGGTTTTATGATTACCTGTGCTATGAGTGTTTCTTGCTGAGCTGCTATTGTTATACCAGCAATCACAGGTAGCACAATATACAACATCATTACCGCTACCTGCTGTTCGGTAATATACTTGTGTTTTGTCAAGATCGCCCTTGTATATCGGATGCTTATAATTGGCGTGTGTACAGCTTGAACCGCAATTTACATTAGCATACCGAGAATAAAACTGTCTGAAATATTCGTTTTGCTCTGTACGCTTGGGGAGATATAGCATACCGCCGTGATAGTTATTCTTATGGCGGTCAGCATACCATCCGTTGCAAGAAGCACAATAATGAACCGCACCGGTAACCTCACCTGATCCACGGTAATATACCGTATCTTCATCCAGATCATCTGCATATATCACAACCGGGTCAATGGATTTATTACATATGATACAGTCATACATGGAACTGGAATGGTCCATTACCAATACGATATCAGCGGGTATTCTTGATTCGGTATCTTCGATTATAGTTTCACCTGTAACATATGTTTCAAGCTTAAGCTTGTATGTCTTTGTTTCAGGATCATATATGACAGTTTTGGATGTTTCGACATAATCATTGTCGATTTTTCTTGAATCGGCAGCTGTGGCGGTAGCTCTTGTGCTTGCATTGCCGATTTTTCGCACTGCATAGGATACAGGAGCATCGTCAACAGCATCAACAAGAGGAGCAACATTAGTAAAGCTTGCAGCATAAACAGGAATGATACCCGCAGCAAGCATTACAACGCAAAGGAGGACGGTTAATATTCTTTTCTTCATCTGTTATTCCTCCCATCCTGCAGCATTAAGTACGTCGTCACCGTTATGAGCCGCCTGTACAGCCTGTGTTTCAACTATAAGTCTGATAGTACAGCCCTGATAACGGTTATCCATATTGACACCTGAAAACTCTACTGCTTCAAAAAGAGGTAAGGTGCTCTGGCCTCTGTCAAGGGGTGATTTATAATAATACCAACCCTCGGAGGCGATCCAATTTTCATCAGAGCCCGATACCGTCATAAGAGCGTCAAGCTCGTCGGCGGTATGCTCCATTATATTGCCCTCGCGGTCCTTTATCTCCACGGTATAGCGTGCGCGGACAAAGGAAGAGGAAGCTTCGTTCTTTACGGTAACTATCTTGCTTATAACGTTACCGGGCATTACGTCAAGACCCTCGGCATAAGGGTAGGCTATAAGCTCGCCGCCTGCGTCATGCCATTCCTCTACCTTGACGCTTACCTTACCTGACGTAATAACGTTACGGGCTGTGCCCTCGGTGGTATAGTAAGCTACGGTAGAATATGCAATTATTGCAAGACAGCAGACAAGCAACGCTGCCACAAATATCTTTCTTTTGATGGTTATCACTCCAATCGGAAATCTATATAAATATGATAATGTCATGGACATACAGGCGTATCCCCCGTGGAGATACACTTGTACGTCCTGCACCCCGAGGGGTGCAAGACATAAAATGCTAAATTGATTACTCAGCAAGTGCCCAAGCTTCCGCAGCGGTAAACTCAGTAGTTTCATCCTTCATGAGCTGAACTACCTTGGAGGAAACGGAAAGTGTAGGATAGTTAGCCTCGGTAAGAGAATCCATCATAGCCTTGGTTACGTCGGGACGAACGAGAACCTCGTCTGCGCCCCATGTATAGGTCACGGAATCAAACTCCATGCTGCCTGCTGCGAGAACAGAAAGGGTCTGTCCCTTAAGGCCGCTATCGTCGGTAACCTTGCAGTAATATACGTCTGCGGGAATGCTTGTGCCGTCACCCTGTGTCCAAGCGGAATCAACGCTGTGGATAAGGTAGTTATCGTAGTTATCAGACTTTTCAAGCTTTACAAATACCCAGCAGTCAACGCTGTCTTCACCAACGGTTACCTTGGGGTCCTTTGTGAGATTCCAACCGGGGATCATCTCGTATGTGTCGCCTGTGCTCTCTTCTACTTCTACTTCGATATCGGTGTTGATGAACTTGTTAACAACAGTCTCGGAAGTATCAACAAGCCATGCCATCGTTCCGAGCACTGCAGCAGAGCAGATAGCTACTACTGCAAGAACGATCACGATATTTCTTACTGTTCTCTTCATGGTTTATGCAAAAGCTGCTGCGGTCCAAGCTGCTGCTGCATCTGCAAAGCCGTCAGCCTGTACTGCGTAAGCGGTTACGTTGATGGTAGCGTCTGCGTATCCGTTAAGTGTATCGTTGTCGATGTTGCCTGCAACGGTAAACTCGGTGAATACGGGAACATCCATTGCGGCCTTATCCTCGGTATTAACGATGTCCTGGTAGTAGAATACATTTGCAACACCGTCAAGAGCCTTCCAGCCGTTAGCTGTCATCTGAGCAAGGATGGTGTTAGCGGGATCCTCGATAGCTGCGATGCCGTTCTCAACCTTAACGAAAAGGTAAGATGCCTGGCTGTTAGCTGCAACGTGGATGGTAGGATCCTTTACGTACTTGTGACCGGGAACGAGCTCATATTCGTTACCGTCAACGCGGTCTTCGCCGGGGATAACATTACCCTCTTCGTCAACCTTGGACTCATCCAGGCCGATGGAGATCTCACCAATGGTGAATGTGTTGACTACCTCATCCTGAGAGGTGAGGTACGCTACTGTGCCGAGTACGGATACAGCTACGAGAAGCGCTGCACATACTACTGCGAGTAAAACTTTGATGCTTGTTTTCATTTCAGAAAACCTCCTTATATAAAAATATTTATTTAATATAAATTAAATAACAAAATTATTTCTTTTTACCCTTAAAAAGCTCGGGTATAAAAATAAAGATAAGCAGAACAGCCGCTGCGGCTATAGCCACGTATTTGCCGGGGGCATGGCTTATATAGCTTGCAAAATATCCGAGATACGGAACGGTAAACACAGGCTTACCTATGACGTTTTTGTATTCAACGCTGCCGCCGTCGGGAGCATCATTCGCCTCTCCCTGGGTACGGTAACGGATACTGCCGTTTTCGTCCTCTATGATCTCGATGATCTTATGGGTGACCACGGTGCCGCCCTCTACCTTGAAGGTTATGGCGTCTCCTACCTCAAGCTCGGAGGAGTCCACGTCCTTTACGTATATCAGAGAGCCGACGTGATATGTAGGCTCCATCGAGGGGGAAAGAACTGTAAACACCTGCAACCCCACAAGCCTTACGCCTACCAGAAGAAGGGCGAGAACTACTGCTAATATAACTATCACAGTGGTAATAATATTCCATATTTTTCCCATATATTCACCTCCTGCGACGTTTAAATCAAAGAATGATTCATTATAACACATCTGTTTGAAAAAGGCAAGGGGTTTGCCACAATTTGTATGCGAAAAATTAATATTCCGTTCAAAAATATCGGCAGACCGATACCCTACCGAACGCAGATAAGTCATGATATAATGAAAACAAAAAAAACCAAGGAGTATATTATGGCAAGACCTTTAAAATCTAAGATTGATTACTTCCCTATCGACTGTACCGACGACAGCCGTATGAAGCTTATAGAGCTCAAGCACGGACTTGTAGCATATGCGGTATATGTCAAGCTTTTACAGAAGATATACGGTGGTATGGGGTATTATATGAACTGGAATGAAGATATAATGCTTCTCTTCGCCGGTGAATACAATCTATCTCTTGATAATGTTGCAGAGATCGTAGAAGATATGTTAAAAAGAGGTATCTTCAACAAAGAGCTGCAGGAACACTACGGCATACTTACCTCCGCAGAAATCCAGGAACAATACTTTTTTGTCATCTCAAGACGTAAAAACAAAGAGGTGGATGAACGCTTTTGTTTAATTAATACTGCAAAAACAGGTGTTAATGTCAACAATAATACACATAGTATAGTAGAGGAGAGTATAGTAAAGGACAGTATAGGAGAGGAGAGTATAGAAAACAAAGCAGAAACTCCTCCGCCCACCCCCTCAAAAAAGAAATACGGTGAATATTTAAACGTGGAGCTGACAGATGAGGAATACTCTGTCCTTACAAACGAATATCCCGACATTAAAGCAAGAATAGACAAACTGTCCACATACCTTGCCATGTCGGGAAAAGAATATAAATCACATTTTGCGGTTATAAAAAAATGGGCGCTGGAGGACAAGCCCGCAAATGCGGACAACTCCTCCTACGATATAGATGAGTTCTTTGAGCTGGCACTAAAGCACTCAAGAGATAAGCTACTTAACGATTGATCACTCAATAGTTATCACTTCTCCTGTGAGAAATTCTTAATTTTACACTCTATATCTTTTATTACCCTGATAAATTCTTCGTCGCTCTTTCCCGTGGGGTCGGGCAAGCCCCAATCGTCATCAAACCCTCTGCCTATATAGGGACAGCCTACGTCACAGCCCATGGATATTGCGATATCGGGGGTTGGAATGTCCTCTGCCATTTTGCTGAACTGAGATGACATATCTATACCGTAGAGCTCCTTGACAAGTCTTACGGCGTCCCCGTTTATCCGAGGCTTGGTCTCGGTTCCTGCGGAATAGAACTCATATCTGTCACCTAAAAAATGCTTGCCCAATGCCTCGGCTATCTGGCTTCGGCAGGAGTTATGTACACAGATAAAGGCTATCTTCTTTTTATAGAAGGGGCAGCGTGTCGTGATGCACTGATTATTCTTTGAGCTATGGGAGCAGTATACCTCGGAGGAATCCATCTCCACACCCAGCTCCTCTTTAGTCAGCTTTATTGCCTCTCTTACGGCGATATATGAATTTCTCTTACAGCAACGGGGACCGCCAACATCTGCAAGCGCTGACAACACCCTGGAGGTCATAAGATTGGACAGAGCCCATTCCCTGTTTTTCAGCGGTGTTGAGCCTGTAGCTACAGACATATACATTCCGGCGCTTACCCCCGCCCCGCAGGCTCCCCAAAAACCACAGGCACCTCCCGGCACCTTTTTACCTCTTGATTGCATTTCGATAAGCGCTTTTTCAAGCTCTAACTCACCGCCGGCGTTTTTGTACGCAGTAAGCAGGCTTGCCCCCACCATAATATGATGCTCGGGTCCGTGCATATGGCAAAACTCAAGGCTCATCAGCTTATTTAAAATTTTATAGGGATCTCTTCCCTTTTCGGATAGACATATTCCGATTATAGCGTCTATACCCTTGGTGTGGCACTCATTGCAGACATAATGGCCCTTTGTACACCTTGTCTTGGATAATTCCTTTTTATGACATATTTCGCACTCCATCTCGATATCATTTTCAAGATATTCGAGAGGTGCTGAGCATATAAGACATTCGTCCTTCATTTCTTTCTCCTTATATAAGTCCTTGCGCTATAAGTATCGCAAGGGACAGCTTCTTTATTGTTCCGTTATCAAACCGTACCGAGATAAGTTCTCCGTCGCGGGACAGAATCCTTCCCCTGCCAAAGGCACGGTGACGTATGATCGTTCCTACCTCAAAAGAGGTATATTTATCGACTATAGCCTCTTCGTTTCCGAAAAACTCCTCGGTAAAGGTTGAGGGCGAGGTAGAATAGCTGAATATGTTAAGTCGGTTCTTGGCTCTTGTCACTCCCACGTAAAAGAGCCGACGCTCCTCCTCATATGCCTTGATATCAGCTTCATCTGCATTACGGTAGTTAGTGATAACACTTTCCGGGAATATGCCGTCACAGACGTCTATAAGATAAACGGTATCATATTCAAGACCCTTTGCCGAATGGATAGTAGAAAGTATTATCTTACTTTCTGTATTCTTTCTCTCGGAAAGTATATCCTCAAGCTCGTCAAGGCGGGTTAGGAGTTCACGGGGAGAAGATAGCTTCTGTCCGACAGCTTCAAGGATCGAGAGCTTATTGTCTCTTATATTCATACGGTCAAGGTAATCACCGTAGCCCATATAATTCTTTATACGGTAGACTGCGTTGCCTGCCTTCTCTGCCATCATATTTTGAAAATGGGTAGAAAGAGCTTTGACCGATTTTCTCGTTCCCTGATGCAGAGGCAGATATTCTGCAGCAGAAAGGATATCTATACGCTTTTTCGCCGCTATCTCACAGGCGCGCTTGGCATTATCCTTTGTCAGATAGCTTGATATCTTATAATATATCCGCATAAAGATCTCGGAATCAGCGGGAGCATAAGCAAAGGATATTATATCCCTTATATCAGAGGTGATCTTGTGGGTAAAAAAGCTAAGATCTGTAGCTCTTGTACGGTATTCTATTCCGTTACGCTCAAAGAGATCTATCAGCGGCAGCATAGACTCGTTATCGCGGTAGAGTATGGCTGTCTCCCGCTCGGGAGCCTGTGCCACCTTCAGAAGATATCCGTACTGGCTGAGCCGTGATGTTGAATTTAGTTGTTTTACCGCTGTAACAGCCTTACGGATAGGCTTCATATTCTTTTTATGACGGTATTTGTTCTTTTGTATAAATCGGTCGGCGTGTTGAACTATATTGGCATCCGAACGGAAGTTTTCTTCCATAACGAGGATTTTTGCATCCTTATAGTCTTTTTCAAAGGACAACAGCGCTTCCGGATATGCGGCACGAAAGCCGTAAATGCTCTGGTCCTCGTCCCCTACCATAAAGAGGTTGCCTGTGGATATGATCCTTATTATCATATGCTGTATCTTCGAGGTATCCTGAGCCTCGTCAACACAGATATATTTATACCTGTCCCGTACAGCCTTAAGTATCTCGGGATAACGCTTAAGGATACGGTAGGCATAAACCATCTGGTCATCATAGTCCATAAGTCCATGCGAGCGCAAATGATCATTGTACTGCTTATAGATAGCGTACAGGTCTATTGTATCATCAAGATCCTTTATAGCCGTTTCGTCAAGCATCATATTCTTGGCGTAGGTGATATAAGCACGAACAGCCTTGATATCGCTCTCGGTGGGAAATTCATCTTCTACACACTGATAAATTTTAGATATGATACGGCTTATCTCTCCCTCGTTTGACAGAACGTCAAAGGCTCTTGTGCCGTTATATCTTTCGTACAGTCCTATAATTCGCTGGCATACTCCGTTTATGGTGCGAAATTCCAATCTGTCGGCATATTCGTTACCGAAAAAGCTTACAAAACGGCTCTTCATATCGTGAGTAGCGGATACTGTATAGGTCATTGTCAATATGCTCTCGGGCTCTATACCGCAGCCGTAGATCATATATCCCAAACGGCTGACCAGCACCGTGGTCTTGCCACTTCCCGGCACTGCCAGAAGCAACACGTTTCCTCCAACGCTCTGTACCGCCTCTGACTGTTGTTTATTCAGCTTTAAATCATATTTTTGCAAAAAATCTTCGTATCTCATAATTAAATTATACATTTTTTCAGAGAATACTTCAATAGAAATATTAAATTTATAAAAATTTCAAAAAAATACTATGCAATATAAAAAAATTGTGATATAATGTTTTCATAAATTTTATATGAATGGGGTACTGAAAATGAAGAAACTCTATACAGGCAAAACAAAAGACGTTTATGCTCTTGACAACGGCAACGTAATGCTCAAGTTCAAGGATGACTGTACCGGTAAAGACGGCGTATTCGATCCCGGTGAAAACACCGTAGGTCTTACCATCGACGGTATCGGCAAGGCTAACCTTGAAACATCAATCCACTATTTCGAGCTCCTTAAGGAAGCCGGCATCAAGACTCACTACGTAGGCGCTAATCTTGATGACGCTACTATGGAGGTTCTTCCCGCAACCGTATTCGGTCACGGTCTTGAGGTAATCTGCCGTCTTGTTGCTACAGGCAGCTTTATCCGCAGATACGGCGAGTACATCGAGGACGGTACAGTTCTCGAGGGCGGTTACGTTGAGTGTACCTTTAAGAATGACGAGAAGGGCGATCCCCTGGTAACAGGTGAAGGCCTTGCAGCTCTCGGCGTTATGTCTCCCGAGATGTTTGAGTCCATGAAGGCTCAGACCCTCGCTATCACCAAGATCGTTGCTGACGACCTCAAGACCCTCGGTCTCGACCTTTGGGATATCAAGTTTGAGTTCGGTTACAACAACGACGAGGTTATCCTCATCGACGAGATCGCTTCCGGTAACATGAGAGTTTACAAGGACGGCAAGATCGTTGATCCCGTTGAGCTCACCAAGATCATCAATAACAGATAAGGGGTTGCACCCCGGGCGCAACTACGCTCATAAGCACAGTGATCACAGCTCACGCAATATAGCATAAAAAGGTCATCTCAGGATGACCTTTTGTTATTTTATAATATAAAAGGTCACCCGAAGGTGACCTTGATTTTTATTATTGGGCATCTGTACCAAATACAGCCTCCGCCTCTGATCCGAAGAATTCATAAAATCTGTCGGGCTGTACCTCTTCAACAACTGATACCAGGTTAAAGTATACGTTGTTCTGAGCTGCGGTATTATAAGTGCAAGAGGATTTTTCAATGATAAATGGGATAGATTTATATTCCTTTACCTCTGCTCCGCTCTCATCGGTGCTCTCGGCTTCAGCCGCGGCAGGCTCTACGTAAATCGGCTTGGTATAATAGTAATATCCGTCTTTATATACCCAATCTTCTGCAAGGTTGTAGTTTACGGCAGTGGTTGGATAAAGCGTACCGCTCTCCTGTTTGAAGCTCTCAAATAGCTGTACACGAATATACGCTGAGCTCTTGCCCTCGTATTCGATATTGAGTCTGAGATCTCCGATATCTCCGTCAGCTCCTACGTTTACCTCGTGGGTATCGGTAAGCTCCTCGAAATTTTCACCGTCAAAGCTTATCATAGTACGGGCAGAAAAATCGGTAATCTTGGCGGTTATATCTGCCTCGGTACGGGGAGCAAACCAGGAGAGTGCAAAACCTACCGACAGAATGGCGATAAGAAGAACAGCTGCTATGCCGATCATAAGAAGACCGCTTCTTCTGTGCTTGGAAAAGAAGGATGCTCCTCCCTTTTCTTCGCACATGACGGCTTTGTTATTCGGTTTTATATTCTTAGACGTCGCTTTTCTTTTCTTATTACTCATCTGTATCACTCTTAATTTTCATTTGCAGACTTTACAGTCAGCTGAACGTTCAGCTCTATCTGACCTTCTTTAATGGTCTCAATGGTAGCGTCATAATCAGCCCAGAAGATCAATCCTACCGTGTGGATATATTCTCCTGTTTCGCTGTCAAGATCCTCGTTCTTATAACTGAAGTTTGCGTACATTTTATTATTGTCATCCGGCATGGGTATAGTATTTTTATTGGTATGGATGACATCGGCATATTTTTTCTCAAGATTTTCGCCGGGCTCATACTCTGTATCTATGTAACAATAAAGACCTTTTTCAAGCTCAAGCTCAATATCGGCAGAGCCTGATTTGTCGGATATCACACGGTAAGGAACTATCTTAATTACCTTGGCAAGATCACTTGCGCTTATACTCTCGTCGCTAAGCTTAGTCGCCGCCGGTAATATAACTACCTTGTCGGCAACGGTATCCTCGTCAAGACGGACACCCTCCATATTACTGTCTATTGCAAGGGCAAAGGGTTCTATACTTGCATTCTCGGTATCGCCAAACCATGCAAGGACGGCGGTAACAAGCAAGACTATAGCAAGGAGAAGCATTGCGCCGGATTTTATAAACTCTTTTTTCAGATGCTTTGCTCTGTTGTTTTCTGAGCTCATATTGCTTCTCCTTTCTTTTTTATGTTAGTCGTTACCGCAGTCGATACGGTAGAGACCCCAAGGAAGCTCCTTGGTATTGATGGTAAATCTGATATAGACCTCATCAAGATCTGCTATTGAATAAGTGAATTTTTCGCTGTCAAGACAAGTAAGTTTACTATCTTCTATCTCTATTCCCTCTTCGTCGATCTCGGTAAAAGCATCTACCGTATAGGTATACTTAAAGGGCTGTGTCATAGCGAATGAAAGTGTATCTCCCGAAGGTGTAACATTGACATAACCTGCACCTGTGTATTGAACTACAGTTGAATCAAGTATTGCGCCGTATTTAAGACCAAGCTCGGTGGTTATGTCGGTAAGACCGCGCTCTGACATATCAACGTTATAGGCTGGAGCATCGGCTAACTCAAATCTGTAGTTTATCTTGACGTTACGCACGTTGAACAGTATGTAGCGGGTATCTGCGGGACAGCCTGAGTCCACGGTATTCAATGCATAAAGCTTTTTGCCGCCGCCTGTCTTTGTAAAGATGAGCTTGCCGTTGGCAGTTTGAGAGCTATACCTCGAAGCATCATCCTTTGAATCGTTGGTGACATCAAAAGCATCGGTGCTTATCGGGGAGTAAAGGCTTGAGTTAAAGCTTACCTTATCAAAGTTTACCGACGTTGCCTCGGTAAGCTGAAATTCGTAAACGCCTACGTTAGCGGAGTGTGCCGACGTATATGCGGTTCGGGCTATGTCGGAATTGCAGAACACACCGATCTGAGGATACATATTCACGGATGTGTTATTCTTTATCCAGCCGTCACCAAGGGTGACGTCAGCCGAGCAAAGTACGGCGGTGGAGACAGCACCCTTCTCCACAGAGCCGGGCATACCTGCTGCCTGACGGTCAAAATATGACTTGCCGTCAACAGCACCGTTACCGCCTGTGAGACCGTGCTTAAGTCCGTTAACACCGGGGGATACCATACCCGTAAATATAGAAGTGTTTATTGCTCCGTTACCCGTACCGTAGATACCGCCTACGGTCTTAGCTCCCGTAACAACAGCGGTAGAGTAACAGTTGTTAACGGTAACGCCTTCTGCGGTGGATCCGAAGAAACCTCCGCCTGCTTGGGTGGACTCGGTCATACCGAGGGTAAGACAATTATTAAGTACAGTTGTTCCGACAGCGTTTCCTGCCATAACTCCTGCGTTCTTGATGCCTTCATACTCGACATCTTCGCTCTTGACAACCGAAACTCTGCCGCTTGCTATAACGTTTGTGACAGAAGCGTCCTTGACACTTCCCGCAAGCACACCAGCGTTATCAGCTTTTTCAACGTTGATAACGGCGTCCGATATATGCAGGTCGGTTATGGTTGCCGTTGCCGATATGGTTGCAAAAAGACCTGCGTTGCCTTCATTCGCCTCGTTTACCTTAAGGTCTGAAATGATATGCTTATTACCCTTAAGTGTACCCTTCATACCGATAATCGGCATCCAGGTATCCGCAAAATCTGTCATCCTAAGATCGGAGGAAACCGTATAATAATAGCTTCCGACCATATCGTCAAGACAATAGAGTCTTATAAGGTCAAAGTCCTTTGCACTATTGATCACAAAGGGAGAGCCTGACGTTCCGTCACCCTCCGCAAAGTAAGGGCTATCTGCCTGCTCGAGAACATGTACAGTTATATCACGTGAAAAATCACCCGAAACTGCGGTAAAAACTACGTCTCCCTCAGTGACAAAGAGATATTTGCCGTTATTAACATCATAGGTATTGCCCGAAAGTCCGTCCATAGGGGCACCGTAGGAGGTAGGCATATCGGCATCGGGATCAAAATAATATTCATCCACGCCACCTGTTATCTGCCAGGTTATCTTGCCTGCATCGGTACCGACGTTCTTGGTCAGGGTAGCATAGTTATATGCGGAGCCGGTTGAAAGATGTGCATACTCTCTGCCTGTGCCGAGGTTGATATCGACAACTGCTGCAGATATAGCGGAAAGACCCTTGAATTTATTTATATTTGTAATAGCAGAAAGCTGAGGATAATAGCCTGTTGTTAAAGTGAAGGCATTTGACGCTGACGTCATCTTAGTACCAAGTGTTGTAGCGGTGGAACGGTGGTCTGTATCCAGATCCTCCTGCCGCTGAAGAGAGATGCCCTCATCGTAATAAACCGTAGAATCAAGGTTGGGAACACAACCTATCGCCTTGACTGTATCGGCATAAGGCGCTGTTATAAAGGTGGTGGTATAAGCCTTGCTGACACAGGATACGTTGGAGTAACCTATAAGTCCGCCTATATAATTCTTGGTGAAGCTATCTCTTGTACCGTTGTCTATGGTTCCTGTGGAATAGCAGTTCATGATCTTGGTGTTATCGTTTGCACTGCCTGTATAACGTCCAATAAGACCGCCAACGTAAGAACCGTCGGTATGTATATCCACCATAGAAAAGCTGTTGGTAACAGATGCCGAATCACCGCTGAGATGACCAACAAGACCTCCGATATTCTTACCGCCGTTGTAAATCGCCATCTTGCCTGCAACGACGGTATTGGTTACCGTACCGTTCTTAAGATTGTCACAAAGAATACCGTAGCCCTTGTCTGTGGCTGCAAAATCGTAAACATAGCAATCATAAAAAGCAATATTATTAAAACTGCTTCCTTCACCTACGTTTTTGAAAAGTCCTCCACCCTTAAGGTTAAGGTTGGATATGATATGCTTTCCGCCTTTGAAGGTAATCGTGATCCCCGAAGCATCGATAGGCTCGAAAGCACCAAGGCCTGCACAATCGATATCTGAGTTTACATTGATAGTGAGTGACGTTCCGGAAGCATTTTTAACAGCGTTGATTATTCCCTGTATACTGGAAACGTTAGCCGCATTTGAGGTAAACATCATGCCAAGATTCAATGACGTTACCAATATTACCAAAGAAAGTATCGTTGATATGATCTTGACCTTCTTCATATTTACCTCCTTAAAAATTTATTCTTCGCCGTCCTCTGACGGTTCTTGTTCCGAGCCTTCCTCTTTTTTAGGTTCGGGCGTATTGATTATAACGAACAGATCAACAAGGTTGATTATTACAATGACAGCAATGGGCAGGACCGTAACGCAGAAGGATACCACCCTGTTTGAAAGTATTTCAAACACCTTGCCTATCACGTGGGAACTATATACTACCCTTCCCTTGATATCTTCCTTATAAACCTTATATTCATCGGGGGACGGGTTTGCCGCTCCCTTGGTAGTTATCTCAACGATACCCTCGTTGTTCGTATCGATCGAGTGTATCTTGTGAGAATTTACCATTCCTTCTATATCGGGATCTCGGGAGATAAAGGATATGGTATCCCCTACCCTAAGCTCCTCAAAGGGAGTTTCCCTTGTAACTATAAAGCTGCCTTCCTTTATTTCCGGCTCCATACTGCCTGTAAGAACGTAGTAAAATCTGCATCCGAACAGTGTCAGGTTTGGATTTGCTTTGGAAGCTGTGGCAAAGATCAGAAGCGCAAATGCCAGCACAAAGAATACTGCTGCAATTATGCTTGTGACCTTGACCGCTTTCTTTTTGTTTTTAGTCTTTGCCATCAGTTATCGCCGTTTGTATCTATAAGGTTGATGCCGATAGCATCACCGATGCTGATCACGTTATCGTCATTCGGCGCTTCAGGCTTTACGGCTTTGGGCTTGGATGCAGTCTTAGCCTTAGCTTTTTCCTTGGCCGCCTTCTCCTTTGCCTTCTGCTTTGCAAGCTTCTCTTTTTCAAGAGCTGCTGCCTTGGCCTTTGCCGCTTTTTCTTTCTCCTTGGCTTTTACTTTAGCCGCTTTTTCCTTTTCAAGAGCCGCTGCCTTTTCCTTGGCTGCTCTTTCCTTTTCCTTAGCTTTGGCTTTAGCCGCTTTTTCCTTTTCAAGAGCTATAGCCTTTTCCTTAGCTGCTCTTTCCTTTTCCTTAGCTTTGGCTTTAGCCGCTTTTTCCTTTTCGAGAGTTATAGCCTTTTCCTTGGCTACTCTTTCCTTTTCCTTGGCTTTAGCTTTTGCCGCTTTTTCCTTTTCAAGAGCTATAGCCTTTTCCTTGGCTGCTTTTTCTTTAGCCTTAGCCTTTTCACGGTCTAAGCGCTCTTTTTCAAGAGCTGCTGCCTTTTCGCGAGCGGCCTTTTCTTTAGCCTTTTCTTTAGCTTTCTTTTCCTTCTCAAGGGCGATAGCCTTTTCCTTGGCAGCCTTCTCGCGTGCCTTCTGTCTTGCTATGCGCTCCTTCTCAAGGGCTTTTTCCTTTTCAATTTTAGCCTTTTCACGGGCGATACGGTCAGCCTCGCGCTTCTTTTCCTTGGCAATGCGCTCTGCCTCGCGCTTGCGGGCAGCCTCTTCTCTTGCCTTCTGACGGGCAATACGAGCTCTTTCTTCTGCCTTTTCGCGGGCGATACGCTCTTTTTCTGCCTTGATGGCATCAAGCTTAGCCTGCTTCTCTGCCTTGAGAGCATTGTTGATAGCCTCGGCAATAGCAGCATCCTGCTTTTCGCGCTTCTTTGCCGCCTTGGTTATCTCATCAAGATATACACGTCTGATCTCGGTGTTGTAGATATCGTAATCATCTACCAGCTCCTCGATCATATTCTTGACAAACTTAGGCTTGATCTGTCTGCGCTTCTTCTTATGCTCAACGTCAACCTCGTCAGAGGCACCTGCTGTCTTCTTGAGACAGATATAGTTAAGCGCAAGTGTATTATAGAATGCAAATACCTGCTGCTGGTCAAGCTCGCGGTATTCGTTGATAAGGTCAATAGTATAGCCTACCTCGTTGTAGGTCTCGATAAACTGCCAGAGCACAAGAGCCTTCTTGAAGTTGGGGTCCTTAAGAATAACGTTAGTTCTCATAATAGGAGGACGCACGGGTGCGGAGCCTCTCATAGAACGGGCAAAGGCAGAGCCGCGGAACTCTCGGATAATATGGGAAAGTCTGTCAATACGGGCAAAAACACTCATACGGCTTGTATCCATATTCATCATGGAGTTCTTGTTGGTAGCGGAGATCTCAAACTTATAGCTTACGTCCTCTTCGCCGTTATTGAAGCTGCCCTCCATACCAAGCTCGGCTATCTCCTCGTCGTCGGTGATGTTATAGAGCACCTGACGGCGGCTCTCAACAAACTCCTCTACCTTACCCAGAAGGGTGTATATAAAGCGGTTCTCGTAGATATCAAAGCTCTCCTCACGGTATACGTTGAGGATCTCGTTGGGGGTAACGCGGTCACCCTCGACCTTGGCGATAAGGTTGGTATGCTGAGCCAGATGACGAACAGACTCGTTGGTGATACGGCGAGCCTTCTCGATAGGAACTATCTCCTCCTCCTGCACGATAAAGCGGCGGGGGTTACGGATAATGTTATCAAGCTCAATGATGCAGTCCTCTATCTGCTCGATCCAGCGGACGTCGATCTTCTTGTCCTTTTTCTTCTGATAAAAGGAGATCTTATTTGTACCTGCTCCGATATTCTCGACGATATAGTTATAGAACTCGTCGCTCTCGATCATCGAGACAAAATTATCATAGTATGATTTATATACCGAATCTATCTGCTTAGACACTGTTTGATCTCCTTAGTGAAATTCTTTGTTACACGGCGGCATTCAAGCCGCTCTGTCCTGCTTAGTAAAGCTTTTTGAGTCTGAGGAGGTATTCCTTGGATTCCTGCATGTTCGCTTTGCCGAACATCTTATCCATATAGCTGATAAGACCGTCGATCTCATCACGGATGAAGGACAGGTTGAGGGACTCAAACTTTCTGAATACCTTCTGCTTAAGTACATAGTCAAGACCGTCGATCTCGGTACCGCCGCAGCCGACGTATGCGGGAACGAAGTCCTTGAGCTGCTTAACGATACGGTTACCGAACGCCAGTCTGAAGTGCTCGATAACGTAGTCATCAAGCTCTGCGATCTTGTCAAGGCTCTCCTGAGATACCTTGTACTGTTCCTTAGCCTCGTCAAACATCTTTTCGAGATGTGTGAAGGAAAGGCTGAGGTTCTCGGTATAGGGAGCGTCAAAATATTTACCCTTGGTGTTGATATCGATAGGCATTGCACGGTCGTAAACCTTGTCGGTGATGGCAAAGGTAGAGTCGTCATTGTTTGCGGTACCGATATACCACATATTCTGAGGAAGGGTCATACGGCCTTCAACCACCATCTTGGGGTCGGTAGGCCATGCGGAAGGAACGAGGTCAACTACCCACTCGTCACGGGTAGGCATCTCAAGGATGGACAGAAGCTCTGCGAAGTAGTACTCAACACGGGCGATGTTCATCTCGTCGAGGATGGTGAGGTATACGTCATCGGTATATTTTGCCTCGTACATCTTCTTTAATACCTCGGTCTCGTTGAAACGCTTGGTAAACTCGTTGAAGTAACCGAATATCTCGGTACGGTCACGCCAGGAGGGCTGTACCGATGCTATTGTTGTATCATTCTGTGTGAACTTACCGAAGGCATAGGGCAAGGAGGTCTTACCTGTACCAGAAATACCCTGGAGTATAAGAAGTCTGGTGGATGCAAAGGAAGCAAGGAAGAGACGGATGGTCTTGATCTCATAGAACAGACCCATACGGGAGCATGCGAAGTTGCGGAACATATCGCATATCTCGGGAAGTGTGATGTCGGTGTTGTACACGGGAGCAACGTAGTTTTCGTACTCGCGGTCAACCATCTTGAGCTTATAGAAGCGTCCGATATCCTCGTCGGTAAGCTCCTTCTCTTCTGTATTTTCAGTCGCAGGCTTTTCCTCATCAAACTCGGGTCTGGGGTCAAGAGGATTGACCTTCATTGCGAGGATCCTTTCCTTCTCTCTCGTGAGCTTAACAATCTCACGGTTAAGGTTGCCTATCTCCTCCATCATCTCGGCACGGGACACAAGATTTACGCGGTTACGTATGTACTTCTTAATAAGAAGGAACAGGAAGAAAATAATAACGACAAGAAGAGCAAACACGACAACTGCCACAAGAATAGCAAGTATCCACTGCACAACGCCGAATTCTGCCTTGTAGTTACCGAATACCTTTATATACTTGGGTATATTGAACATATCAACGATACCCCAGAAGATGCCGGTTATGAGCTTCCACAGACCGCCGACAAAGACACCGGTAAACTCCTTAATAAATAAAGCTAAATTTTCCATTAGATGTACCTTCCTTTGATGAAGTATTTTCTCTATGTACCAGAGATGGTTTGCCGGGCTATCCGGCTTTGCGCTAAGCTCTCAACTCTAAACTCATATACAAGCTATGAGTTTACAGTTTAGAGTTTAGAGTTATTTCTGCCCTCCCCCGTCAGGGGGAGGCAGTTATTATTCTATTCTTCGGATCAGTTATCCGTATTGTTTTCGTCTTTATTTGCTTCAGCCGCCTGCTTTGCAAGATATTCGGCAATAGCAGCCTGCTTCTGCTCTTCGGTAAGCTCGCCGTTAGTAGGAGCGCCGGAGGTAGCTTTTTCAAGCTTAAACTCAATCATGGCTTTGACAAATTTGAAAAGTGCGTAGATAAAGAACGCAGCCATGGGGATAACGAGGCAGAAAAGTATACCGTTCTGAGACTGAACAAATTCAAAGAAAGAACCAACCTTAGGTATTCTCTTTCCATTATAAACGCCTAATACAGAAGAATAATATACAGCCTGTTCATCCGGATCGGGTTTGCCATCACCGTCATTGTCAGGTGAATTGTCACCGACAGTTATAAAGCAGCATTCGCTCTCGCGATCCTCAATAACTCGGTGGATACGAACAATCTCATGTTCTTCAGTCTCACCGGCATCATTCTTTTGATATACGGTTGCTCTGTATGCAATGATATCGCCAATCTCAACAGGAACGTAGCTGTTTTCTTCGGAACATATTACTAAATCACCCTTGAAAATAGCATCAGGAGCGTCGCTTTCCATTGAATCTGTACGAACATACAATAATGTATTACCTAATATGGAAGGATGGCCTGTACCCATCGACGTGAATACCGATATTGAGAAAAATAAAACTAAAATTACATATAATGTAACTAAAACAGTACCTATACCACTAAAAACTTTTTTTGCGCTGTTACGTTTAACTTTTTGATTATTGTTATTCATACATTATCCTTTTCTGAAGAAAGTGATATTTGGGCGGCGGCAGCACCGCCCATAAATATCAATTAATTTTAAGTAAACTTTTTATAAGATCTAATTAGTTAAAATCGCCAAGGGATACTACGAATGTAGAATCTGCTGTCCAAGAACCGGAACAGTCATCATCCATACCCTCAATCCAAAGAGCAACTGTGATAAGCTTGGTCTCGTTTGCTGCGAATGTAAGATTCTGAGCAGCCCAAGTATTATCAGAAAGTACATTAGCTGTGAACTTATCAGCACTGTAAGAAGCATCGGCGGTATCAGGCTCAAAGCTAAGAGCGTTATCCTTGTAGGTAACTGCGTTAGCAGCTGCACAACCGTAGTATGTCTCAAGATCAGTAGAGAAGGTGTAGGGCTTGTCAAAACCGTTAAGAACGCTCTTGTCGGTAGGATTGCCGTCAGCATCGAGAGTTACGTTGTCAACAACGTCAACTGCAACCTTAGCTGCATCGATGAAGCTGGTGTTATCGCCTACAGAGAGGTTAAGGGTGGTGGAACCAGCCTTAGGAGCTCTTGCGTAGAAGCTGATAAGAACGTAATCAGAGGTGCTCTCAGCCTGAGTGGTCCAACGTCTGGTGGTCTCATTGTAAAGAGAAGGATAGAAGTCAAAATCACCGTTTACTGCAACAAGGTCAGTAGAAACAGGATTAAGAGTACCAGCAGTATCAGCAGTGATGCCGGTAGGAAGAATACCGTTAGAGCTGAAGTCAGCTACAGTAAGAGCACGAACACCAAATGCACCTGCAGTGTAAGAACCGTTATTGTTCTTAGCGGGAGCGATTTCTATACCACCGTCAGAAGCGGTAACGTGGAGCTTAAGTGAGCTAACACTTGTAGCGGAACCTGATGTGAACCATGCGTAAGATGCGGTTGCTAAGCACATAACTGCAACAAGCAGAACGGCTGTAGCTGTAATTAAAGCTTTTCTTTTCATTTTAGAATTTCCTCCTAAATAAGATTAATTGATATTATATATTTACGCCTATCCCGATATCCTGTGACGTACAATCTGCCATACGTCATGGGTATTTGCTAAGGATCAGGAAAATATCGGCTAAAATATAACGAATTAGTTTTGAATATTATGTAGCTTCGGTTGTGTCATCGACACTGTCTTTGAGTATATTCTGAACGACAAAGCCCATCTGGAACTTAAGCTGGTTTGTGAATATATCATTGATACACTCGGGGTCCTCGCCCTCAAGCCACATAACTACTGTATATTTTTGTATTGCGTCGGGGGCAATTACATTATCCTTCTGTTCCATAAGATAAGGTTCAGTTGAGAAGATAGATGTATTTGCCTCTATGGGGGTTCCGTCCTTAGACGGATTTGCCCATACGGTCTTTGTGCCGTCGCAGATGAACATAACGCGAAGAGCATCAAGAGCATCAAGCTCACTTGCTATATACTTATCCACAAGCTCAAAGTCATAGGTGTATATGATCTCCTCGTCCGAACAGTTCTTAAGGTAGAAGGTATACGCAAAATAGCTGGGATCGGTGCTGTGGTGGTCACCGCCCTCGGACATTCCCTGCACGTTTGCCGGTATCCAGTCACGTGTACAGTGCCACATATCGTCAAGGCTTGAGCCTTGAAGTCTTATTGTAGCACCCTTGAACTCGATATCCTCACTTAAGGATATGAGATTACGCTGACCCTCGTCTATCTGTACGGTGAAATCGCCGTAATCAGGCTCGTCTCCGCCGCCCTCTCCGTCAAGGCCGCCGCGCCAGAAGAACATGAATAGCAGGTACAGGATTATTACAAGAAGTATCAAGGATAGCAGAACCCATTTTGTTACCTTTATCCGTTGCTGTAATTTTGCAACCTGTTTACCGGATCGCTTGACTGCAATTGAGCTCTCAGCAGGATCTGCTCGATTTACATTATTAACGTCTTTATCAGCCAAGTTTTCACCGCCTTCCTTAAGTTTGATTCGTGTTACGTGTTTTGTTAGTTTATAGCAGCGTTTTCACGCTCGGGTGTGGAGAAATAGTTGCCCTCGATGAGGAAGCATCTCATTCTCTTCATCACAGCAAGCTGTTCTTTGGTGTCAACACCGTCCGCTATGACCAGAACGTTAAGCTTGTCACAGAGGTCTATGATACCCTCGGTGATACCTGCGGAACGCTCGTTTGTAGCGACGTCTCTTGTGAAATCGCGATTGAGCTTGACGTAGTCCACGTTCATAGTCGCCAGCTTACGCAGTGAGGTGGACTCTGCACCGAAGTCTGTTATACAGACCTTGGCACCGCCCTCGCGGAGCAGTCTGATGTTCTCAAAAAGCTGCTCAGACCCTGCCATAAGCTCCGCCTCGTTTATCTGTATACCGAAGCGCTTATGGGGTACCTCATATTTGGTAAGTATCTTTGTGAACTCGGTATAGAAATCGGCTCTGGTAAGATACTTTGCCGTTAAGCTGATAAACACACGGTGGATGTGCTTACCGTAGGAGTTCTGTCTCTTTATAAGCTCGCAGACCTCCTCTATCTGCCACTTGCCTACACGGGATGCAAGCTGTGATCTGCCTGCCACCGAGGCAATGCGGTCGTATGTAATTGCGCCGAGCTTCTTGTCGTTGATGACAAGAGCGGCGTCGTAGCCGAGAACGGTATTGGAGTTTGTGTCGTATATCTGTGTGAACAGATATTCCATGGGACGAAGCTCGTTTGGTCTCTTGCGTCTGGGACGCTTTGCCTTGGGCTTGGTCTCAGCGGTCTTCTCTTCTACCGCTTCGGGGGTTGTGTTTTTGATTTCTTCTGCCATATCAGTTTCCTTTTCTGCAGAATTAGTTGTTTGTTTTAATCAAGTCACTGTAAAGGTAAGGCTCGGTTGTCTTTGAGTTACCGTCACTGTACTTGACGTATGCAACTACACAGTACTCTTCATCCGAGGGCAACATCAGCTTAAAGCTGCCGCTGGTATGATTTTCGGTTGACTGTATCTTGTAATAGTTGTCATTGTACTCATAGCTGATATCTCCACCCTTCGAGTCGGTCGTACCGACGGGATAGTAAAGGTCTGCTATGGTGATCCTATCGTCCGTGTCGAACGAATCAAAGTAGTTTTTCTTTACGGCTATGAATCCGAAATCTTCAACTTCATAGACGGATTTCATTGTAACCGTATTAGCGATGAAATAATATCTGCCCTGCCCATCCTTACCGTAGTCGGTGATGGCTACACCGTCGTATATACCGTAACGACTGCTGTACACGGCAGTTATCTCCGCATTACCGGTAACACGGTAGTCGGTTACGGGATCGGTAGAAATAAATTTCTGCTGATCGCCAACTTTAACTGCCCAGCCGCTAAAGAACTCTCCGCTTGCGTTGACCGGGGCTGTCCTTAAGTTCAGCAATCTGTCGTATGCCAGTGTATAGGTACCGTCGCATACGTTGTTTGTACCGTCAACAGAAACGGTATACTTGACAGTCTCATCGCTGTAGTAAGCGTAACGCATAACGTTACCACTGCCTACAAAGCCGTTATACAAACGCGGCAATGAATTACCTCCACCGTAAAGTCTCCAGGGATCGTTAATACCCGTAAGCAACTTGTTGTTACGGTCAATATACGTTGCTCCGGTTACTGTTTTGGGTATAAACTGTACCGTCATAGCAGTGTCGGTATGAATGGTAAAGGCATACTTTGTTGAGTTTGTTACAATACGGTCGGCAATTTCTTTACCATTGACAGATTTATTGTTAACGGTTGTTTTAGCCGACATATTGTTCAGGGTCATGTAGGAATAATGATAGTTGTCTCCCGCTTTAACGTTATTGATCTTGATCTGCTTGTCAGCAAAGGTTTTGAGCGTTGTGGTCTCCTTAAGATCGATAGTAACCGTATCGTTTGAGAGAGCGTCGAAGAAGGTAACGTTAGCAAATTTAGCTGCACCCCAACTACCCTCAGACTCTACAAGTGTATAGTTGATACACTCCTGCCATACGGCATAAAGAGTAATACCTAACTTTTGGAATGATCTGGAGGACTCAACACCGGTAAGCCACTCACCTGCTTTGTACTCTATCTCGCCTGCCTTTGCCTTATCTTTATCAGAATTCCAGCCGACAATAACAAAACGGTTTCTCTGGAACAGGTTGCCGTCAGGTATCTTCATACCGTTGATCTCTCCGTCCGTGTTCTTCTCAGCATCGCCGTAACAGTTGGTGAAGACGCAAACCTCATTATTGTTGTTGTATTTATTAGCATTGGTAAGCTGAGATGCATCTACGTTAGCGTTAAGGGTAACCTTAAGCTCCCACTGCTGATAGTTGGCGTAACGGGGTAACTGAGATCCGACGATCAACGTGTCATAATCGGTGTTCTGAAGGGGATAACTACCGTCAAACCCACTTATATAATGGAAGTTTTCTTGGAAATACTCGCTGTTATCCGGTGTTGTCAAATTAATTACAATATCAAATTCACCGCCGGCTCTCTCCACACCTTTAGCCCATATCGGCTCGTAAACTGAATATTTTGTTGCACGAGACTGACCGTAGGTGTTGTCGAGAAGAATACCTCTCTCAGGAAGAAGAACCTTTCCGTCTACGGTAAAATCCTCTTTGAAGCTACTCTCAGTATACCATTTGTGGAAGGTAGCATACAAAGGATAGTACAGCGTCTTCTTTGAAGACTCTGCATCGGTACTGTCATAGTGACCCGAATAGTCGCGTGCAAGCTTGAAATCGGGAATATCATTCACGTTGGATGCCGAATAAACAGTGTACCAATGTCCGTCGATGCCCTTGATGTCTACCTCGTAGTCGTCAAAATCGGGGTCAACGTTATATCCGCCTCCGTCCAACGGATCTACAGGATCATATCTGCGTCCCGTGGGATCGGTATAAGTACCCGGAAAATAGTACTTATCAGCATCACCTACGTAAACCGTGTAACGGCGGGGTTCCTTGACCACAACGGTGGTCTTATCTGAGTTGGCATCAAAGTATGCCTTTGCATCAAAGGGTTTCTCGTATGCACCGTCGATATCCGAGCGGTCATAATATTCTTCTGCCTGCCAAGGCTTGTTGACCGGATCAAAGGTGAAGTCAGGTGTCAGCCATATGTGGTTACCCGACTTGGAATACCTATAATACATCGTTCCGCTGTACTTAAGCTCAGGATCGTAATATGCTTTTGAATATTCAGAGTTTTTGTTGTTTGCGTAGAAGGTCATCAGTCGGCCTTCGTTAACTCCGTGTATCCAGTTGCCGTTAACGGGAGACTTACAATAAGGTTGCATTACACAGTCAACTCCTATGTCGTACGTATTGCCTAACTTATCGCTATCTAAGGCAAAAGAAACAGAAGAATAGGATGCAGACCCTTGCTGGTCCTTGACCTCCCAAACATTGGTCGCGCCAAGGTATATGTTGTTGTCTACAGAGGTCATATACGGACTTGAGTCCTTATATATCTGAGACGTTGTTTTCATTGCAGGCACGTATCTTATATACGAACCGTAATTTGCATTCCGTGTGAAGGCTGCAACGGCATAGTTGTGACCTTCCTGCACCATCTCGGCAAAGTCAACGCTTGAAACAGTATTGCCGTCAGCAGTAACAGAAATATACTTTTCGGAAAAAGTAGCGTCGAATACCATTTCGTATGTGCCTTGAGTGTAATACGCATGTAAACTTGCGTGTCCGTAAAACACATTGTTGGTGTACTTTGCCATATAAAGTCCTGACAGATTTTGACCGTTGAAATTGGACATTTCCTCAAAGGTCATACCTCTGCCATCACTCCATTCCAATGCAGACCAACCGAGAAACAGTGCCTGCGAAGCATCTGTTGCAGCCTTGACAAGAGGATTGAAAGCCAGCTTGACCGTAAACGCAGGCGTAGCGGTCGAGGACGTCTTCTCCTGTATGAGCCAACGGTTGTAATAAAGTGCATCTTCGCCGAAAAGCTCACGCATATCAACGTCGCGGGAAAGCTCATAATTGGAGGTAGAGCTATCCTCATCGTGAGAACGGCTAAGGTATTTTATCTGAATTCCAAAGAACTGTGCATCACAGTCATCACAGTCAAGAATGTCATAGTTGTATGTAGTACCTCCGACAGTATGCGTATAATCACCGGTGTCGGTCATTGAAGGGTGCTGACATACAACCAGCTTGCGCCACTGTGCATAAAGGGTTATAGCATTAGAGTTATCACGCTGACCGGAGATAACAGAGCCGGCGGCATAACTTGTACCGCTGCCGTCCGCTTTGGTGTTCCAACCAATGAATTCATAACCGGGACGGTCGTAGGGATTGGATTTAACTGTGTAATCCTCATACAGGTGCAGAGCTTTATTCTCCTGTTTCCATATCATATATTCACCGGTGATATCTGCGCCTAAACCTGAGTTAGGCTTGTATATTACCTCGGGCTCCCATATTGCATAGAACTCAGGGGCTCTTCCGCGAGGGGTCTCTACGGTATGGAAACTATCCCATGTGAAATTAGTCTGGGAATGGCCTGATGGGGGAATCGTAAGATTCTCCTGCGCTCCCTCCCACGTAAAGAACGTCATATCGGGATAGAGCAACGCGTATACAGGCTTGCCGTCACGCTGAACTCTACGTGCGTTTTGCTTTGTCGGAGCGTTATCATAAAGATCAGGAATAATAGCGCCGTAGTTACTCTTGGGGTCGCTCATATCTCCCCATTTATAACTTGCTACATATGCAAGCCATGTATCACTATTATTCTTGGGAAATGTACCGCCGTCAGCGTTAAACTGAATGTTATAGCCCCAAACGGCATAGAGAACAGTGCCCTTTGCACCGCTGAAGCTGTCGGTATAGGACGTACCCGTTCCTCTGCCTGTGGCAGGATCTACGGCTGTATTCCATTCTATAAATACACGTTCATCAGCACTACCGCCGAAGGGACGCATCTGAAGATATGAGTTGTATATACTTGCTCTATCGTTTTCCAACTCGACCGTTCCTGTGCCGTTATATGCTATAGCATAACAGGATGGTCCGGCACCTTCGGGTCCACAGCTTACGTAAATGTAATTAGCACCGGGCTTTGGTCCCCAAACGGGTTCCAGGCTTATGTCTTCAGAAAGTACAAACGTATCAGTTAAATTATTCACGGAAAGCGTGTAATTATAGGTTGCACTGTACCAACCGACAGTCTGATAAGCATCACCGAATACCGCAACGGGAAAGTCGAGTCCTGCGTCGTCGAAAGCTTCTTCATAAGACTGATTTGTTATAATATCTAAGGTCGACTGTCCTGCAGTAAAGTTTGCACCGGGGAAATTTGAAAGATTGAACGTAATGGTATTGGCATTCTTGAGCCACACAGCATTCACGGTAGCCGATTCACTAAGGGTATAATAATCTACTCCCCACGTGTCTTCCCATACATGACCGCCGTACTCCCAGCCGCCGAAGGTATGGCCGTCTTTGGTTGCAGTCGGGAATCCACCGATAACGTCCTGATAATGCTCATACGTCGCGATCTGTATAGTATTGTCAGATCCGATGCCATACTTATCTACCCATGAACCGCCGTTAAGGTTAAAGGTCATGGTGTAGGTTTGGTTACGTGTCCATTTTGCGGTAAAGGTACCGTCATGGGTAAGACTAAAGTTTTCGTTAATACTTGTAAGCTTATAGTCCCCGTAATACCAACCGTCAAAGGTATGTCCCCGCTTGGCTACCTGAGGGATAGTTTCAATAACCGTACTATACGTAGCTCCCTCAGCGATCTCATATGATCTGGAAGCTGTAGAGGAATCGTCTGTAAAATAACCGCCGTTCGGGTCAAAGGTAATGCTATGATAAGGATTAGATTCCCAGTTCGCAACCATAGTGACGTTGGCAGTCCATGTATAAGGCTGAGTGCCCCAACCCGTACTCCAGTTAGAACCGGGCTCTGCTGTAGTTGTCCATCCTGTAAAAGAATAACCGGGACGGGTAGGCGTGGGGAATCCGCCCAGCTTTGTATTAAATAACTCTCCCTCACGCATTGTGTAAGTGGTACTGTAACCGTCGGGCATCGTACCGCCGTTGGTGTTAAAGGTAAGCGTATGGCTGGGGTTCTCTGTCCATTTTGCAGTAAACGTACCGTCAGAATCTATGCCGTAGGTACCGCCGTTCCATGCATTGGTAAATTGAACCGCGCCGTTGTACATCCAACCGCCAAAGGTATATCCCGGATATTTAGGTGTCGGGAAGCCTCCGATAACCGTCTGGTAAGATTCGCCATAAGCTATTTGAACTTGGTTATTTGAATCAAGACCATATTTGTTTACCCACTGTCCACCATTGAGATCGAATGTAAGGGTACGCTTGGTATAGTTCTTTTCAGTCCAGTGGGCATATAATGTCTGTGCGCCGGTAATACTAACCTTTGTAGAGGAAGTGACCTGTGTGCCTCCGTTTGAAGAAGTATACCATCCTGCAAAGTCGTAACCGTCTCTTGTAGGTGTAGGCAAGTCACCATATGTTGAATCATATGTTACTGTTTTGCTGGCTGTACCTACTGAACCACCGTTTGCGTTGAAGGTAACGGTGTATGTATTAGGTTGCCATACTGCGTAAAGAGTTGTATGGCTGTCTCTGGAAAACGAAGTTTTACCAGTGGTAGCGGTTTTACTGGTCGCCCAACCCAAAAAGTTATATCCGCTTCTGGTAGGAACTGCATTTGCGTTCGTAGTAACAGAAACTTTAGAGTCGGGATCGGTTGTAGTCTTGTCGAAATATTGTTCAGTTACAGAATTAGAGGTTCCACCATTTGCATTGTATGTGATTTTGATCCTCTTTTTAGTAATATTATAATTACAGTATTCACCTATACACTCATGCAGATCATAATCATCATAAGAATCCCAACCATAGGAATGACCGCCGCCGGTAAAACCTTTAGGATTGTTGGAATAATTGGAACAAGAACCGACAGATTGAATAGTATAATTACCACCAATAGTCGCACTTTCGTTCGTACCAATAGAAAGAAATTCACCTACGCCGTAAAATACATCTAGATTATCGCCTATCGGTACCGTTGAGTTATAAACCTTTGCGCTATCACCGTTAGAGTTGGAAAGCCACACTTCATAACGACCCGCGCTGGCGCGTCTTAACTCAAGTGTTGTCGTAGCGGTACCATTACAATATACATCAATAGGAAGATCGATCGAGTCATATCCAGATACAGGTGTCGCAGAATCCATATAATACAGTGAGTATTTTGAATACTTTGTTGTTGCATTATTAGATCCTTCAAAAGTTACAACGAGGTATTGACATCCACCTAAACCCTTGTTAATCATATGTGAAGCATCAGAACAAAACGTCAAGGAGGAAGGAACCGAAGCACTTAACACAGCCATTGAGAATACACCGGTACCGTTATTGGCTACAGCATTACCATTATCTGAAGCATCAATTTTAACAGACAATTTATAACCGCCCGGTTTGACAGGCTTTTGCGAACTGGAAACAACGTAACCATGATATCCATTTACCGCAGGAATAGTAGCCTTCAATAAATTGTTCGAATAAGAAACCGAGTGTAGTGTATCATTGCTTGCACCAATTGCAGACGGTATAACATCATACCACCATAAGTTTGTTTTAGGATAATAAAAATCGCCCCATGTATACCAATTGTTTGCATTAGATACTTCTCTTACATTAGCAAATGAAGGTGTCGCTAAGTAGACAGTAAACGAGGAAACGAACATAAGAAGAGCCATAATAAATGTTATAACACGCTTGACGGGATGCATTTGTGTATTTGTCATTATTATCAACTCCTCTCTTGAATTTTTTTTGAAAGAATTATGAACTAGGCGTTCACATGCATTTGGGCATAAGAATGCTTATACTTATACGTAATTATATAATAGCACTAAATACCAAATATGTCAAGTATTATCCATATGTTATTAATATTTGAAGAGAACACTGTCTTTTTTGCCATATATAATTTATAGGAAGAATTTGATCAATTTATTCTTCCCTATTTGTAATTATTTGCCTTTACACTGTTAAATTAAAGAAGCTTTTCTTCCTTGTGAAAGAAAAGCTTCTTTAAGCATAAATCCGATATTTTTTACTGTTTTCCGTCCCAGCAGTAGGTACAGAGCTTCTCGCGGGGGAGCCCCGTTGCTTCAACAAGGTCCTCAACGGTAGGATAGCGAAGAGTTGTGAAGT
>JAZRQH010000005.1:0-15183 GCA_045649645.1 Eubacteriales bacterium | reverse complement strand
TTACCGTGAGCAGAGCGTTCTTGCAATGGGCTATCACTTAGGCGTTCCCTGTACCGTACATATCGGTATCGGTAACGATATCATCCACGAGCATCCCAACTGCGACGGAGCGGCTATGGGTATCTGCTCCTATAACGATTTCCTTATCTATACCCAGAGTATAACCAAGCTTGAAAAGGGCGCGTTCCTTAACTTCGGTTCGGCTGTTGCAGGTCCCGAGGTGTATTTGAAGGCTTTAGCTATGGCTCGTAATGTAGCTCATCAGAAGGGCGAGAGGATCACCGATTTTACAACAGCGGTATTTGATCTCCTTGAGATAGACGAGGATGCAGATCACAGTTCCGCTCCTCCCAAGAGCGACCCCCGTTACTATTTCAGACCTTGGAAGACCATCCTTGCCCGTACCGTAGCTGATGGCGGACAGAGCTTCTATATCAAGGGCGAGCATCAGAGAACGGTACCTGCTCTTGCAAAATTAGTGCTTGATATGGATAACTGATATGGATATTAACAAGATAATCGACCGTCTCGGTCATATAAAAGAAAAAAAGATCCTTGTCCTTGGCGACTACTGCCTTGACAAGTACGTATATTCTGATCCCGCAGAGGATGACGTTTCTCTTGAAACAGGGGTTGCAGCATGGCAGATATACGGCAAAAAGATGGCGGCAGGTGCGGCAGGCACTATCACCAACAATCTTCGCGCCCTTGGTGCTGAGGTTATATGCGTAGGCATCGTAGGTGACGACGGCGAAGGCTATGATCTGCTTAAATGCTTAAAGCAGATCGGCGCTGATACCCGTTATATCATGGTAAGCGAGGAGATCACCACCGCTACGTACCTTAAGAATATGCGTAAGCAGAGCGACGGCCAATACCGTGAGGACACCCGACTTGATTTCCGTAACCGCTCTATCACAAGCGAGGCTATGTTTGAGGAGCTGGGACGCAATTTTGAAGAAGCGGTAAAGGAGGCTGACGGTATCATCGTCTCCGACCAGTTCTTTGAAAGAAACTCGGGTGTGGTAGGCGATATCCTGAGAACAAAGATAAATGAATTTGCCAAAAAGTATAAAAAACCCTTCCTTGTAGACTCCCGTGCATTTGCCCGTGAGTATAAGGGTATGTTTATCAAGTGCAATAACTACGAGCTTATGAAATACTGCGGCGCAGAAGGCGATCCCGAATGTATGGAGGACGTACTTCGCGGCGGTATGAAGATGAAACAAGAGGTGGAACACTCTATCTTCATCACCTGCAACAAGGACGGCATAAAGGTCTTTGAGGATGAGATAAGCCACGTTCCCACCTATCCCGTAACAGGTGAGATAGACGTTACAGGTGCGGGAGATGCCTCAAACGCAGGTATCGTGCTCTCCCTCGCTCTCGGGCTTACCCCCACAGAGGCGGCAATGGTTGCCTGCTGTGTATCCTCTATCACCATCCAACAGCTGGGTACCACAGGTACTGCAACCGTTGAGGGTGTTATAGAAAGACTTTATACAATAAACGATATGATGAAATAAAGGTAAGGTGAATATTATGTCAAATAAACTTAAAATGGCAATAATCGGTTGCGGAGGTATTGCCTGCGGTGCTCATGCCTCTAACTACGATAATATCGACAACATAGAGATAGTTGCGGTATGTGACATCAAGCCCGAGCGCATGGAGCTTATTAAATCAAAGTATAAGTCCTGTGCCGATGCATGGACTACCGAGGATTACATGGATATCATCAACTCCCCCGACGTTGAGGCTGTAGATATCTGTACTCCCAACTACCTCCACGCTCCTATTGCCATCGCGGCTCTTAACGCAGGCAAGCACGTTCTTACCGAAAAGCCTGACGCTATGACCGTAGCTGAGGTTGAGGCAATGAAGGAAGCCTCCGAAAAGAGCGGCAAGGTTCTTATGGCTATGCGTAATAACCGCTTTACTCCTGCGGCACTTTATGCAAAAAAGGCTATTGCTGAGGATGAATACGGCAGATTCTATGCAGGACGCTGCGGATGGATACGCAGACGCGGTATCCCCGGTGACGGAAGCTGGTTTGCAGACAAGTCTAAGTCGGGCGGCGGTCCCCTTATCGACCTTGGCGTACATATGATCGACCTGGCTATCTTCCTTATGGGCAGTCCTAAGCCTGTATCGGTATCCGGCTCCACCTTCTGTGAGATCGCAAATCAGAAGGAAAAGGGAGGTCTCTTTAACGTAGAGGATCTGGCAATGGGCTTTATCAAGTTTGATAACGGTGCATGCCTGCACATCGACTTCAGCTGGGCTACCAATATAGAAAAAGAATCAAGATTTGTTGAGCTTCGCGGTACCAAGGCGGGTATCAAGATAGAGGATGACGTACTCAGCATCTGCGGCGAAAAGTACGGCACACCCTACAACGAGTATCCCAAGCCCAGAGGAGAATACGGTCACTGTGTTGCTATCCGTCACTTTGCCGACGTTGTGCTTAACGGCGCAGAACCTATATTCAAGCCGCAGCAGGGCGTTGATATGATAAAGATCCTCAACGCTATCTACGAGTCTGCCGAGACAGGCAAAGAGGTATTACTGTAATAACAATAAAGGGTATCTTCCGAAAAGAAGATACCCTTTTATTTTTATCTATTATATAATTCCTCCAGAGGTCTCCATTTCATGGAGTTGATATCCTCGGACTTTATCTCGCCGTCCTCATTCCAATATCTTACGGCGAGGGGGATCTTGTGGTACCCCTCCTCAGTATATATGCGGTACATTCCGCCGCTTATTTCAAGACAGGCAAAGTCGACTGCCACGCCCACGAGAGTAGCATCCTCAAGGATAAGACGCTTCATCTCATCCACACGCTTTGTTTCGTTGCCGTGGGGAGTGACGATAACGTTTACACAGCCTGTTCCGTAGAGGTTTTCAAAGCGGTCGTCACGGATACCCGAGGTGCCGTAAGCACCAAAGCAGATAGCTCCGGCACTACTGCCCGACATTACAGTACCCTTGGCTGCCGCCTCACGGATAATAGAGTCTGTACCGTAACGGCGAAGTCTCTCAAGGAGCATACGGGAGTTGCCGCCTGTAACGTAGATTATATCAGCCGCCTCTATCTTCTGTCTTGCGGTGTCGGTAGGCAGATCCTCAAGAAGCAGGATGTCGGTGGTACAGCCTCGCCAGGTACACATCTCAGACTTGATAGCACCCCAGCCCTCGGTGGGATCGGTACAGGACATGCCTATATAAAGAACGTGGGGATTGGTCTTGCCTGAGAGCTCTATAAGCTCGTCATAGAAGCTATAGCCACAGGTTCCGCCCTCAAGGAGATAGTTACCCATATCTACAGAAGGTGTAACCGCCTTGAGGTAACCCTCGTAGAAGCGCTTGATGATAAGGGATATCTGTGCTCTTGTGGCATCGTCACGGGGTGCAAGGGTGGTCTCGGTCATGCCTGTAACAAGACCTGCCGCAACCGCAACCTCCATAGAATCCTTTGCCCAGTCGGCTATCAGCTTTTGGTCACTGAAGCCCTCGAGGTTTACGCCCTCGGGCATATCTATATTACGAAGCTCTGCATATGTACAAAGGAATCTTGCAAGCTGCTGACGGGTCACCACGTCGTTGGGAGCAAAGCGATCATCCGAAACACCGCTTGTCACGCCCTTGTCCTTTGCCCATTCAACCGCGGTAGAGTACCATCTGCCCTTGGGCACGTCGGAAAAGCTCTGCACGTCCTTATATACAGAGAGGTCAGCGCCCTCAATGTTTGCAAGGATCATAACGAACTGAGCTCTTGTAAGGGGTGTTGCGGGAGAGAACTTGTCCTCTGCCGTTCCGTTCATAAACTTGTTTTCAGCCGCCCAGCTTATAGCCTCGGTATACCATGCATTAGCCGCAACGTCGGTGAATCTTTCGTTTACAGAAAGAGGATAGAAGCAGCCGTCCTCGGCAAGCTTGATACGTTCACCTGCGGGAACGTATACCTTATAGCTACGGATAGCACCTGCATCTCCGCCGTCGGTTACGTAGGCATAGTGATTTACCGCCTGAACGTAGTCACCCTCTGCCATATTTTCCTTGCCGCTGTAGGGCTTCTTTACAAAGGAAGAAAGCACGTCCCAGCTTGTCTGTGCGGTATAGTCTATCGCTGTATAGGTGGTGGGTCTCATATTGACGGTAAGCTCAGAGTCGCCAAAGCATACCTTATAGGGCAGCACAAAGAAATCGGTGGAGACGATCTCATTTTCAGAGCCTGCCTTAAATTCCTCGGTAACTGTATAAACGTCCCACTTGGTATTGGTGTTGCCGGGAATAAATTTTTCAATATTTTCTTCGGTAAGGTCGATATACTTTCCACCCTTGTAACCCTCGTTTAAAGATTCAACTGCAGGCTCGGTCTCTCTGATGGGAGAAAGGGTATAGAACGCACCTTCTTTTTTGTCTGCCATGACCTTTATATAATAGGTCTTGCCTACCTCAAACTCGGTCCATTCGGAAACATCGGGATCGTTGGTGGAGGAGATGGTACCAAGCTCATTGCCGTTTTCGTCATAATAGCGGTGAGCAGTAACGTCCCAGCCGTAGAGCCAATCCCCTACCTCGTCTATCTGCATATCGGTAAAAACACATTTGGGTGCGGGTGCGGTAAACTTGTACCAATGGCTCTCACCCGGCTCTGCCCAGTATCTTTTGTCAAACTCGATAGTCTCGCAATCATCGGGGATCTCGGATGCATTGACAACAAATCCGCCCATACCCTGAACTCCTAAAAGCGCTGCAAGTAACAAAGCAAAAAGTCTCCTTTTCATGTCCGTTCTCCTTAATTGAATTAAGTAAATTATATCATTTCGGGAAACAAGTGGCAACAATTCATCAAGCCTTGATATACCTTGTTGATCTCGCTTGTCCCAATTTCATTATACGTCCGTCTTTTACCATTGCTCCAAGAACTGCTTCAACGGTAGTAGGGCTCACATCGGGAAGCAAAGTACATATATCCATCTTTGATACCGGAATAAGACTATTCAGTACTGCGGCCTCAATTCTTGCCTTTTTACTTGTCTTATTTGTGTTGATCACAGCAAATCTCTTATCAAGCTCTTTGTAGCACATATAAAGAGTAGACAAAAAGTTTTCAATGAAAGGAATATAGGTATTTTTGTTATCCTCCCAGCCGTCCGAAGACTGTTGTAAAGACTGATAATAAAAGCCCTTATAATTATTTATCTGTTCCTCAAAGGATACGTATTTTCCTACATCATAACCGTTTTTATAAAGAAGCAAAAGAGTAAGAAGCCTTGACATTCTTCCGTTGCCGTCCCTAAACGGATGAATACACAAAAAATCCAATATAACGCAAGGGATCAATAAAAGCTGATTAATTCCTGCATCGTTTGAAGCTTCCATATATGCAAGCTCAAGTTGTTCCATAGCTGTTTCTACCTCGGAAGCAGGTGTAGGCTTGAATCTTATTCTTCGATTACCTTTTTTATCCTCTTCTATAATGTAATTATCCGAAGTTTTGTATTTGCCGCCGTGTTCATAACCCGCAAGCTGCATCATAGTTTCGTGTAATCTAAGAATATCACTAACCTTAAAATCAATGTTGTCGTGATAGAGATGAATAGCATTAAGCGCATCGCGATACCCTGCTATCTCACTCTCGGTATGATTCAACGGAGCGCTGTCTCTGTTAACGATGTCAACAATTCTCTCGTCGCTTGTAACTATACCCTCGATGGCATTGGAACTTTTTACCGACTGTATCCTTGCTACCGCTTCAAGCTCAGTATATATCTTAATATACTCCTGTTTTCTTATCCCCGACATGGTTTTGAGTGAAGCAATACCCGATGTAAGATTGATAAGCTTGGAAGGAAGCAAAGCGTTGCTCAAAAAAGAATAATCGAATTTTCTCATACATCACACCTCTTTCTGCATATATTATATGATTTTATATGCAGAAAGTCAAGGTTTTCTGCATATTATAGTTGGTATTATATGCAGAAATTATAAATATATGCAAAAAACAGAGTGAGCAACGCTCACTCTGTACTATTAAACTACTGCATCAGCAGATAAGGTTTACCATCGCTTAACAGAAGGTAAATTTCATCGGTAACTTTTCGCATTTCGCAGTTCTTCTCTCCATCTATAATAAGAGTATCACCGCTTAACGACCATGTTCTCTCATTCACGTAACCATATGTGTCCTTTATTCTTCCGTCCGCTTCAAACCAAAATGTTCCGCTCCAATAACCACCCTCTGCGATATAAACAACATTCCATTTTCCTGATACGATGTTTGCAATTTGATCTCCGCTTACAACAGCATATTCATCTATATGACTTGTAAAATAGTCACGGCTTTCCTGCTTTATAAAGGTACAAAGAGCCAGCTCAAGAGACATTTCAATCTCCGGAATCTTGTTTTCGTTTCTATCTGTTTCGGTAACTAAATATATAAATTCAGTTTTTGTTCCATCTGAGTTAGGTATAGAAAAGGTGATCTGTACATCTGCGTCGAGATCTTTAATGTCTACATTAAGGTCAACATATGCACGGCGGGTCTCTTTTTCACCTACACCCAGACGAAGATTACTTGAAGGACTACTGCGCCATTCACCCGGTTTTTTGGTCTGCATGCTTCCGTTTGTATCTATATATGTTTTATCGGTGTAAATAAAATACGCACCTTCATCAAAAGAGCTGTAGCTGTTTCCATCATACTGTACACTGACAAAACCACTACTGCCGTTATGAAATTCACAGCTTGCTCGGTTCAGATTTGTAACGGTATAAGAAAACGCAGCATAGGTATGACCTATCGCAGCAACATAAGGATTATCGGCATCCTCCTCCGGATTATATTCCTTTGGGGTATAATAATCATCATCATTTACATTGTTAAGTGCGATAGTAAATTCTGCCGCATTCAATGTAAATTCAAAGATATCGGTAGATACAGTATCGCCCAATTTATAGAGCTGAGGTGTTTCTTCTTCAACTACATTTTCGTTCTCAACCGGTTGGGTATCGTTGTTATTATTGTTCGTTTTTTTACTGCTACAGGAAACAAATGAAAAACATAACACAACGATTAAAAAAAGAGTGGTTAGTTTTTTCACTTTTGCAATTATTTCGTCCATTTTCATTCTCCTTAAATAGATATCGATTACATTATAGACATTTTTTGTCTATTTGTCAATAGAAAGTTTCTGTCTAAGGTATACTTTTACAGGTGATGAAAATGGAACTTTCTATAGGCGAAAAAATCAAAAATCTCCGTGAGGATGCAAACTTAAATCAGACAGAGCTTGGCAAGGCTCTTAATATGACCCAACGCAAGCTGTCATATATAGAGTGCAACAAATGTGAGCCAAATATCGACGATATCAAGGCGATTTGTAATTATTTCAAAATATCCGCCGACTATCTTTTGGGGGTCAAAAAGGGATATGAGTATCCCGAGAGATAGAGATTTGCCTTCGGCGAAGCGATATAATTGACCTTAAGGTCAATTGCGATATTCCCTATGGGAGCGATATGCCTGCTAAAGCAGGCGCGATATATTCCGCCAAGGCGGAACGCGATAATGCAAAAAAGCTGTCACAGTTGTGACAGCTTTTATTTGCATTATATCTCAGGGATCTCGATAACGACTTCTCTGCCTTCCTTAGCGGAACGAACGATACCGTCGATGATAGCCTGGTTGTAGAGGATCTCGGAAGAAGGAACGGGAGCCTCACCGCCGTTCTTAACAGCGTCGATGAAGGATCTCATCTTGTTCTCGAAGTTGTCCACTTCGTTGTGCTTCATGGGGATCTCGGTAACAACGGGCTCACCTGCTACGTCGTGGTAGATCTTGAGAGGACCGCCGATAGAACCGTTCCAGCACTCGGTGGAGGGAATTCTCATGCTACCCTTGGTACCCATGATGATGGTGTCACCGGGGGTGTCGAGGTGCATATCCCATGCAATACGGAAGTCGAGAATTACGCCGTTGTCAAGACGGATAAAGCCTGCGCCAAAGTCGTCAACACCGAACTTCTCTGCATACTCGGGATGCTTGGGGTATGTTGCGGGGTTGGTGCCGAAGAAGTTGGAGGTGTAACCGGAAACGGTAAGAGGCTTGGGATAACCGATAGCGTTAAGAACCATATCGAGAGAGTAGCAACCGATATCTGCAAGAGCGCCGATACCTGCGGTCTCGTCCTCGATGAAGGAGGTACCGAAGGGAGTAGGAATACCCTTACGTCTGCCGCCGCCTGTCTGGATGTAGTAAACCTGACCAAGCTCGCCGGACTGAACGATCTTCTTAACCATCTTCATGTTCTCGTCGCAACGGGGCTGGAAGCCGATGGAGAGGGGCTTACCGCTTCTCTTCTCTGCTCTGCAGATCTCAACTGCCTCTTCGAGAGTAACGCACATGGGCTTCTCAAGAAGAACGTTTACGCCGTGGTCAAGAGCATAGATGGTACAGGGAGCATGCTGACGGTTGTATGTACATACGCATACTGCGTCGATGTCGGGCTCGTTGTCGATAAGCTCGTTACCGCTGTTATAGAAACGGATACCCTCGGGAAGCTTCTTTCTTGCAGCAAAAGCCTCAGCCTTGCCGGGAATGATATCTGCAAGAGCAACAATCTCAACGTCGGGACATCTCTTAAGAACGCCTGCGTGAGCCTCTGCGATCCAACCGGTACCGATAATACCTACCTTAACCTTCTTGGTTACGTCGATCTCTGTCTTTTCCTGATCAAACTTAAACTGATCAAGTATGTTCTGATTTTCTGACATTATTATTTCCTCCGAACGAAAATATTTATTGGTTATATTTTATCAGTTATTATGATAAATGTCAATGATTTTATCACTTTATGTGAAGTCTGTAGTACTTCCAAAGGTCGTCTATAATGAACTTTTCATCAAGAACGTTGTAGCAGTCCTGCTTTACCTCGTGAACGTACTTTTTGAGTTCTTCAAATACCGCCTCGGCTTCCTCAACCTTACCTTCGTAGATCTTGATATATACGTCGGCGAGCATGAGACAAAGCTCAGCATGGATCTCAAGATACTGCCAGTCTGGAGACAGACATACGTTTTTGTCTATAAACTCTTCCTTAAAGGTGTTTATAACATCCTTTGCCTCGGTGTAGTCCTTTATAACTACCTCGGCATCCTTTTTCTTTTCAGCTCTTACAAACTCGGGATCAAAGAGGTCGGAAAGAGTGGATAGATATTTTTCAACAGCTGCACCGTTCTCGCCAAAGGCAGCGGTAAAGTATTCACTTGATACGTCCTCAAAGCTGCAGCTCTTATCCCACAGGGCGGATGCCATAGCGTACTGGGGAAGACCGGTAGGAAGTCCCACACGCTGGAGCTGACAGCTTACCATACCGTCAAGACCGAGCTTGTCGAGATTTGCCATATCGCTATGCAGAGTCTTTGCCACGTAGTAGTAGCCGGGGTCGGTGTGGTGATCCCACATAAGGTGATAGTCAAAGATAAAGCTGTCGCTGAAGCTCTGTGCCTTCCAGCCCTCAAGCATAGCAACGTTTTCTTCAACAGAAGTAGGAGCATTGAACTTGTTACGGATATAAGGCTTGATCTCTACCTTTTTGTCCTTGTCTATCTCGCTGTAGGAGTGAGAGTAGGAACGGGTTATGGGCGCAAACATAAGAGTAAAGCGCTCAGGATTGTTGAGATTGCCGTTTATGGGAGTATAGAGAAGCTCGTTGTAAATAAGGCAAACTACCTTGGTATCAACGCCTGCTTCGGTGAGCTTGCGGTCGATGTCGTTGAGCATCATAACGTAGAAGTCAGAGGGCAGAGTGTCACGGCAGCCATCACACTCGCACTGGTTGTTGGCTTCATCCGCCAGCCAGAAGTGGAGATACTTTACCTCGGGATGATTCTTACAGTAGTTTACAAAGCAATCTGTTATCTTCTCCCTTGCATAGGGGTTAGAGTAGCAGAGGTTAGTGTTGGCGGGGATACCGTGATAGAGCTCACGCTTGCCGTCAAGCATAGCGATGACCTCCTTCATATCCTCGGGGGTCTCGCCCTTGAACTCAAGCCAGCCTGTGGTGCTGATATTGAAGGATTCGCAGGTCCAGCCGTGACCTACTGCGTGGTACTTAAGGCTACGCTTGGTTATCTCGTCCTTAAGAGGCTCCATCATAGCGTCAACGTCGGCGTCAACTATATGAGCTCCGTAATAACGGCGGAAGAATACGTTGGGTGTGAAGAACTGAACGAAATATCCGCTGAGTCCCACCTTGGGCAGCCAGTCGATGGTGTTGTAAACGTGCTCTGTACTGGTTGAACCCTCGATACAGATAGCACGGTGGAAATATGAGGGGGTGTAGCTTACATTTGCTGTAAGCACCTCGGGAGTAAGCTCCTTCTGAGGTATCTTTTCGCCGTCAATGCCGGGACGAAGAAATCTGCAGCCGAGCATATAGGTAAAGCGGTAAACCGCCATGAGTACACTACATTCGTTTGAACCGCTGATAACACCTTGGGCGTTATTTACGTCTATATAAATACTGTCTCTTCCGCTCGCCTCAACCCAATCTCCCATACCGATCCAGAGAAAATCGGTCTTTGAGGGATCGTATGCATCATATCTGCGGCGATCAAAGACGGTTGTGGGATCCATCTCCTTTAAAATACGGCAAAGCTCTCCTGCCGCAAAGGATATAGTTTCGTGTTTGCCTATCTCGGCAATCTTAATAATCATATTGTTTCCTCCATAGAGAGTTTCTAAGGTTATTTTATCATTTTTTAGTGTGTGTTGTCAATATAAAAAGCTGCCACGTTGTGACAGCTTTTTTCTATTCCACCTCGATGAAATGGAATACTCTTGTTACAAAATCACGGGGTGAAAAGTAGGGCTGGATTCCCGCATACATAATAGTGCTTCCCAAAAGCGTTTGCTCCCTCTCGGGAATATAATAGCGCTTATTGGGATCAAGTCCCTTGGGATAAACAAACTTAATCTCATCCTTTGAGTTCATGCGTCTGTAGCATGTCAGCTTTGCCCTTGACTTGTCCTTTGAAACCTGCATAAATCCAAAATAGTTTCCCTCAAAGGGGTTGTCGGTACGGAACAGATCCGCCTCAAGAACAAGCTCTCTGTCCTCTTTGTATGCCTTGATCTGCGCCGAAACAAGCTCCTTGTCCTCGTCTGTAAAAAGAGTGGGGTCAAGCTCATAGCCTGTGGGACCGAGATGAGCTATATCCGCTCTTGTTCTCATTTCGCAGCTTCGTCTGGTCTGGTGGTTGGGGATAGCGGAAACGTGACAGCTCATTGCCGATATGGGATAACAGATCGACGTTCCGTACTGGGTCTTTGTTCTCTCCTCTGCATCGGTGTTGTCGCTTGTCCAGATCTGCGGGAAATAGTACAGCATAGCGGGATCGAATCTTGCACCGCCGCCCGCACAGCCCTCAAAAATGACGTCGGGATTCTTGTTTACTATTCTCTCGCATATATCATATAATCCCAGAGCGTATCTGTGGGCAAACTCCTTTTGCTTTTCAGCAGGGAGACCCAAAGAATAGTTGTCCGTAACGTTTCGGTTATAGTCCCATTTAACGTAGTCGATCTCGTTTTCGGAAATTATCTTGTTTACCGTGTTTACGATATAGTCCCTTACGTCCGCTCTGGTAAGGTCAAGCATAAACTGACGTCTTGACTTGCATCTGTCCCTTCCGGGAACGCCGATGGCATAGTCGGGATGCGCTCGAAAAAGCTCGGAATCCTCGCTTATCATTTCGGGCTCGAACCAGAGGCCGAATTTCATACCGTTTTCGTGAACTGCATCTATGATCGGCTTCAAGCCTCCGGGCAGCTTTTTTTCATAAACGAACCAGTCTCCCAGACTTGAGGAATCGTCATCTCTGTGACCGAACCAACCGTCATCCAACACAAAGGTATCTATACCCAGACCCTTGACCGCCTTTGCCATCTCACAAAGCTTCTCGGTATTGAAATTAAAATAGGTACCCTCCCAGTTGTTTATAACGATGGGTCTTTGTTTTTTTACAAAGCGGGGATTGATCAGCCTATCTCTGTATACGTCGTGATATGCGCGGCTCATCTTACCAAGACCCTCGTCCGAATATACGATGACTGCTTCGGGGGTCTCCAGCTCCTCTGCAGGTGCAAGATGCCATTCAAAATCAAAATCGTTAATTCCTCCGCAGATATTGCCCTTACCCTCGGAGGTCCCCTCTACCTTCAGAACATAGGAAGAGGAATAAACAAGGTTAACACCTATAACACTGCCGCTGTCCTCGCCTGCATCGGGAGAAAGCAAAGCCATAAAGGGATTTAATATTGCAGAGGAAGTACATCTTTTAGAGTCTATAGATACTACTCCTCTGTGCATATCGGTATATTGCATCTGTCTTTCATATCCCCAAGAGCCCTGAAGAGACAGTATTTTATAATCGCTGCGAGCAAGAGAAAGATTAAAGGAATATGCTCTGTCTAAAATCAGATCTTGGTCGGAGTTGTTCTTAAAAACCGTTCTTCTTGCAATAACCGGATATTCGTCGTAAACGGTATAATAAAGATCAGCCGCAAAATGAGTATGCTCGTCCTCAAGGTGAAGCACCAGGGTCTGTCCGCCGCTAAGGGAGGGCATGCCCTTTATTTTCGGCTTTTCGGATACTATTTCATGTCCCGTATAATGAAGTCTGCACAAGCGGTCGCCCAAGGGATTTTTGACCGTAACGGTAGGCTCACGGTAATCTCCGGTACCGTAAAAGCAGATCTCGGGATTGTAGTATGAATAGCACTGATTTCTTTCGTTGGGCATCTGAGCATAGGCGGAGCCTGAGCCGATGCTTTGCATATACTCCATATCCTCTCTGCCGACACGGCGGCCGAAGTAAAGATGCTCTGCAAAGCCTATGCGATTTATCCTGAAAATATATGAGATATCCTTACCCTCAAGGTAAAAGTGTTTGTTTTCTTCGTTAAAAACTATTGCCATACTCTTCCTCTGTATATAACGTCATTATATCAAGCTGACAGTTTCCCCGGGGGGAATTTCAAACGTCTTTTTCTTTGCATAGATCCATACCGTTCTTGCCGAGGGGTTGTAGACACGGGTGTGGTCAAGATTAAATTTTAATCTTTGATAATCCTCTACGTAATCGTGTATCTCAAGGTTAGTGGCATACCAGATATCGTCCTTGCCGCCTAACTTTTCGCAGAGTGCTTCGAGGTGATCCCAATTGCCCTTACGTTCAAATTCGTTTGTGTGTCCGAAAATGTGGAAGAGTCTGGGAAGACCGCCCTTGCCGTTCTGTCCGTCTGGCTTGATATCAAGGAACATATCTGCATATTCGTTTACGCGGCGGCTGTCGTGGTGAACGGTAGGCTGCCAGTCGTACCAGTCGGTGGGGATGAGAAAATAATCAAAATTCTTTTCGTCCGAACGGGCATAGGAATAGCCGAGGTCTTGTAAGTAACCTCTGATCTTTTCATAGCTGACACCGGTAGTAAAATCGTTTATACCCGAGTTTGGATAAGCAAAGCCGCGGGATATTATTCCCAGCGTTTCCTCTATGGCCTTTCGTGATTCGTAGCATTCGGCGATTCCCAGGGTCACATTCTGCAGACCGTTTGCGGTATGGGTAACTCCGTGTACGGCAATCTCGTGACCGCGGGCAATAAGTGACTTTATTTCTTCCGCTGTCATATGCTCGGCTCCCCAGTCACCGTTAAGAGCGCCGCTCACTATATTAAATGTACATTTTATTCCGTGGCGGTCGATAACATCGGCTAATTTAAGGTCATAGATATAGCCGTCGTCATAGCTTATTGTAAAAGCCTTTGGCTTACCGCCGGGAAAGCGCAGATAGACGTAGTTCATACTGTACTCCTGTGTTGTGATTAATTAAATAGTAACATATACAAAGAAGAATGTCAATGCGAAAGCCTTATCGGTGCGGATATCCATAATGTTATTGACACCGCACCCATATCTTGGTACAATTAAAACACACCGACTCACGGAGGTTTAAAAAATGTTATCCTTGACACTCGCCGCTTTAGTACCAGCCATAGCATTATGCATCTTTGTGTTCATTAAGGACAGGCAGGAAAAAGAGCCTATAAAGCTGTTGATTTTGTTGTTTGGCGCAGGAATACTGACCATCATACCTTCAGTAATCTACGAGTTGTTATTCGAAGTCATACTCGATTCTGCTTTTGCAGGTTCGATAACCATAACCGAATCAAGCACCACCTGTGTTACGGCAGCGGACTATCTGTATCAGTTTCTCAATGCGTTTTTCGGTGTTGCGTTAGCTGAGGAGTTCTTCAAGTGGGTTGCTATGCTGCTCATAACAAAAAAATCTAAGCACTTTAACAGCCTGTTCGACGGAATTGTCTATGCGGCGTTCGTGTCCCTCGGCTTTGCGGCTCTTGAAAACGTGCTCTACGTGTTCGAGGGCGGAATAGGCGTTGCCATTACAAGAATGTTACTGTCGGTGCCTGCTCATATGTTCTTTGGCGTGTTCATGGGCTTCTGGTACAGTATGTGGAACATCAACAGAAAATCCAATATATACAAAAATGAGCTTATGGCAAAGCATAACTTAACAGATGACTCCCGCAATCCTTTCCCCACAAAGAGATTCCTTGCTCTGAGCCTCTGGATGCCCGTGCTGGTTCACGGTTTATACGATTTTCTACTCATGACGGAAAATGTTTTCTGTATCCTCGTATTTATCGGCTTTATGATCGCTATGTACATATACTGCTTTAAAAAGATCGGTAAGCTCTCACGCAGCGACCGCAGTGACCTGGAGCTGGCAAAATCGGCGGTGTTCGAAAAATACCCCGACCTTGCAGCGATGGAAATGCGTAGCGAATCCGAAAACAGCTTTGCACAGTTATGATTTAATACATAATACAGAGGACAGTCCTCTGTGTTAAGCAAGTTGACACATTCACCTTCGGTGAAGCGATATATCCTTCGGATGCGATATTCCCTTTGGGAGCGATATATCTTCGATGCGATATGTTCCTTCGGAACGCGAAAAGGTAAAAAAGCTATCACGAAATTTTCGTGATAGCTTTTTGTTGTAAATCTAATTACTTATTGCTTTCTTCGATAGCAACTGCAACCGGGCAGTCATACTTAGCCTGCGGGTTGTTACAGCAACATGAGACCC
>JAZRQH010000004.1:0-5676 GCA_045649645.1 Eubacteriales bacterium | reverse complement strand
GAAGAGACCGACGGTCAGCTTCTTGCAGTAGAGGAGATCAAGCGCGATATGGAGAGCGAGCATCCCATGGACCGTCTGCTCTGCGGTGACGTAGGCTTCGGCAAGACCGAGGTGGCTCTCAGAGCCGCATTCAAGGCAGTCAACGGCTCAAAGCAGGTTGCAGTGCTCGTTCCTACCACCATCCTTGCTATGCAGCATTATCAGACCATAGCATCCCGTATGAGAGGATTTCCCATCAAGGTGGAGATGCTCTCCCGCTTCAGAACAAACAAGCAGCAGGAGGAGACTATACGTAAGCTCCGCCGCGGTGAGGTGGATATTATAGTCGGAACTCACCGTATGCTGTCAAAGGATATAGTTTTCCGCGATCTGGGTCTCGTTATAGTGGACGAGGAACAGCGATTCGGTGTTGCCCAGAAGGAAAAATTAAAGCAGCTTTCAAAGAACGTAGACGTTCTTACGTTAACGGCTACGCCTATCCCCAGAACCCTTAATATGGCTATGAGCGGTATCCGAGATATGTCCGTGCTTGAGGAGGCTCCGGGAGACCGTATGCCTGTACAGAGCTATGTTCTTGAGTATGACGATACCATTATAGCCGAGGCTATAAACAAGGAGCTTCGCCGAGGCGGTCAGGTCTTCTATCTGTATAACCGCGTTGACAATATCAATAACGTTGCATCCCGTATCTCCGCTATGGCACCCGATGCCAAGGTGGCGGTTGCCCACGGACAGATGGACAAGGATCAGATGAGCGATATATGGGAGCAGATGGTGACGGGTGATATAGATATCCTTGTCAGCACCACCATTATCGAGACGGGTGTTGATATTCCCAATGCCAATACCCTTGTAATAGAAAATTCAGACCGTATGGGTCTCAGTCAGCTTCATCAGATAAGGGGTCGTATAGGACGAAGCAACCGCCGTGCCTATGCGTACTTCACATATCCTCGCGGCAAGGTGCTTACCGAAATATCCGAAAAGCGACTTTCCGCAGTGCGTGACTATACCGAGTTCGGATCCGGTTTCAAGATAGCCCTCCGAGACCTTGAGATAAGAGGTGCGGGTAACCTCTTGGGGTCAGAGCAGCACGGTAATATTGAAAGTGTAGGTTATGACCTTTATATCAAGATACTTAATCAGGCTATTCTTGAGGAGAAGGGTGAGCTTATTCCCGAAAAGCCTGAATGTACAGTGGACATCAAGGTCAACGCCTTTATCCCCGAGACTTATATTACGTCATCTGCACAGCGTATTGAGGCTTATAAGAAGATAGCCTCTATCGAAAACGAGGATGATTATTGGGATATCGTAGATGAGCTTCTCGACCGTTACGGCGAGATGCCTATGCAGGTAGAGAACCTCTGCCGTATATCCTATATCAGAGCTCTCGGCAGAACGGCGGGTCTGAGTAAGATAGTTATGTCGGGTACGTCCATGAACTTCTATTCAGAGCCTATAGACGTAAGAACCTGGACGGTGCTTGCGGGAGAATATAAGGGTAAGATGCTTCTTAACCTTTCCTCCAAGCCCTACGCCACCTACCGTATGGCAGGCGAAAAGAAGCCTCTTGCCAAGACCGTAGGCGTTCTTACAAAATATATTCAGCATCAGAAATCAGAGGAAATAAAATGAAAAGAATCACACTTTTAATCCTGTGTATATGTTTTTGCTTATCTCTTTGTGCCTGCGGCGACGCAGAGGGTAAGGTAATAATGTCCTATAAGGACGCAAAGGCGACTGAGAGCCTTTATTCCTACTGGATGTCTACCTATAAGAGTAATTTCTTGTATTACTATAACGACGGTATAGACAGCGACGAGTTCTGGGACACCCTTATATCGGATGACCAAAGCTATGAGGAATACGTTGTTAACTGGATAGACACCGAGATGCAGTACCGCACCGTTGCTCTCTGGCTCTTTGATGAGTATAAGCTTGAGCTTTCGGATACAAAGATAGCAGAGATAGACGCCGATATCGCAGAAAAGGTAGAGTACGCAGGCTCAAGAGAGCAGATAAACACAGACCTTGCAAAGCTTGGGATGAATCTTGATATGCTCCGTGAGGTCTATATCGCCAACGCAAAATACGACGCCGTATATGAGTATCTCTACGGCACAGGCGGTAAGGAGGCTCCCAACGATACAGAGAGGGCAGAGTATTATAAGGATAACTACTATTGCCTTAAGTATATAACTATCTATTCGGGTGCCAGCCTCAAGACCGATGACAGCGGCAACTACGTCTACGACGAGGAAGGACAGATAGAGCTTGTACGTCTCACAGAGGATGAGAAAAAGGTAAAGCAGCAGCTTATCGATACGGTGATTGCAGGTGTTACGGCAGGCGGTGACTTTGATGAATATATCAAGGAGTTCTCCGAGGTGGATTACAGCGACTATCCCGACGGCTTCCTTGTATCCGAGAACGACTACAGCCGCTTTGGAAGCGATATAGTCAAGGCTGCAACCGAGCTTAAGGTGGGCGAGATAAGAACGGTAGCCGATGAGAACGTAACCTATATCATACAGAAGTGCTCTCTGCCCGAATATACCTCTCTTAATCAGAACAACAAGGCTCAGCTTGAAAAGATGGACGAATATATCGTAAGAGAAAAGTATACCGCAAAATTTGACGGCTATACCGATGATATAGTGATCGATACAGAGCTCAAGGACAGCTACGATATCCGTAAGGTATCCGAAAACTCTTATTTCTAAAGGACAGTAACTATGATACAGCTTTTAAGTTCTATCTTTATCAAGAACAGGGATAATACGGCAGATCCCGTAGTAAGAACAGCCTACGGAACCCTGTGCAGCATCTTCGGTATATTTCTCAATCTTTTGCTTTTTGCAGGTAAGCTTGCCTGCGGTCTTATAAGCGGTTCTATTGCAATAACCGCAGATTCCTTCAACAATTTAGCCGATGCGGGCTCAAGCATCGTTACTCTCTTCGGCTTCAGACTGGCTAATATGAAGCCCGACCCCGAGCATCCCTTCGGTCACGGTAGATTTGAGTATATCTCAGGTCTTGTTGTGTCATTTGCGATCATTCTTATGGGATTTGAGTTGGCAAAGAGCTCTGTATCCGCTATCTCCAAACCCGAGCCTGTAGAGTTTTCTCTGCTTTCGCTTATCATTCTTGCCGTTTCTGTAGCAGTCAAGCTCTATATGGCATTTTATAACAGAAGGATAGGTAAAAAGATATCCTCAGCGGCAATGGACGCCACTGCCAAGGACAGCTTAAGCGATGCATTATCAACAGGTGTGATACTTGTTATAGCAATAGTTACACCCTATATCCCCCTTGCCATCGACGGCTGGGCGGGTCTTGTGGTATCCGCACTTATCCTTTGGGCGGGTATAAACTCGGTCAAGGATACCATCTCGCCTCTTCTCGGTCAGAGCCCGGATAAGGAGTTCGTTTCCGAGATAGAAAAGCTTGTTATGAGCTATCCCGACGTATCGGGTATACACGACCTCGTGGTACACGACTACGGTCCGGGCAGACTTATGATAAGCTTACACGCTGAGGTGCCGGTATCCATGGATATTGGCGTAGCCCACGATATGATAGACAATATCGAGGCCCACCTTGCAAAGGAGCTTAACTGCCACGCAGTCATACATATGGACCCTGTTGATTATAACGATCCTAAAACAATAGAGCTTCGAACTAAGGTAGATGAGATAGTAAAGGGACTTTGCGGTAACGCATCGGTACACGATTTCCGTGTTGTATACGGCAACACCCACACCAATCTTGTTTTTGACGCTGTGCTGCCTTTTGATAGCGATCTTTGTGAAAAAGACTTTGTTTTAAAGGTGCAAAAGCGTGTCAAGGCATATGACGAAAAGCTCAACTGTGTGATACATATTGATAAAGATTATACGGGTCATTGAAATTTTGTGACGGATATGTTATAATAAACATATCAAATACAGGAGAAAAACTATGAAAAAGATCATTTCTGTTATTTTAGCTTGCGTGATGCTGATACTCTGTATCCCCGCATCCGCAGAGACGGTCAGCTTTCCCGACGTTAAGGAGGGCGCTTGGTATTACAACGCCGTAACCTATTGCGCAGGAAAGGGAATATTCAACGGCAACAAGGACGGCAGCTTTGCGCCTTCTAAGTCTATAACAAGAGCCGAGTTTGTAGTAGCTCTTGCCAACTATTCGGGCGAGGATATTGCGACCGAGGCGTGTGAACGCTTCAGTGACATCAAGCCTTCACATTGGTACTATAGAGCAACAGCCTGGGCGGCAAACAAGGGCATCGTTTCGGGCACCTCCGAGACCACCTATTCTCCCTCGAAGCAGATAAGCCGACAGGATCTCTGTCTTATGCTTATGAACTATCTTAAGTATAAGGGCGTTGAGCTTGAGGCAGATATGTCAGCGCCCTTTGCTGACGATGCCAAGATCGGCGCTTGGGCAAAGGAAGCCGTTTATGCCATCAAGACCGCAGGTATTGTTGCAGGTATGGGCGGGAACAAATTTGATCCCAGAGGCAATGCAACCAGAGCACAGGTCGCACAGATGATGATGCAGTTTGATAAATATATGGAAAGTGTGGAGACTTCACCTATGAAGATCGAAAACGTTAAGATAACCGTTCCCGGTGTCAAGACTCCGGTCAAGTTTATGCACCTGAGTGACACCCACCTTACGCTCTTTGATGAGACCGACTCCGAAAAGGCTGTAGCCGAGATGATCGTCAGAGGTCAGATGTTCGATACTCAGGTTGGTGACGGTATCAAGCGTGAGGACAAGCTCACACAGTTCTATGCCGCGGCAGAGGAGAAGGGAGTAGATAAGATCCTTCTTTCGGGTGATATAATCGATGCGCCCAGCAACGGCAATATGAAATTTTTATCCAACCTTATAAGTAATTCCAAGATCCCCTCTGTTTACTGTCTCGGCAACCACGACTGGTCATTTTCCGATAACTATCAGGGCGAGAGGGATAAGTATATGCCCGGATTTTCCGAGATATTCGGAGAGATTGACCCCGACACTGAAGAAAAATACTGGGACTCGGTATGTAACGTTTATGAGTACGACGGCTTTGTCCTCGTTGTTGCAGATAACAGCACCGATCAGGTTCATTCTGCTATAACGTCGGTTCTCAAGAGTTATGCTAAGGCAGATACTCCCGTTATACTTATGCTTCACGTTCCCGTAAGCTGCGAGAGTGCTGTTGCGGATGTCAGCGCAATGTGGGGCAGAGATATCACCATCGGCTCTGCGGCACTTAATCCCAATCAAGCAACAAAGCAGTTTGTTGACTTTATCCGTTCCGAGGAATCAAGTGTTGTGGCGATCCTTGCAGGACACACACATTTAAGCCACGTTGACGACGTGAGCCCCAACAACGACACAGTACAGTTTACCCTCGGCGCTTCCTTTGAGGGTTACGCAAGAATATTTGAAATAGCAGGTGAATGATATGGGATTTGTAAGTACATTTATTGATAACAGTGAGCATTATCCCTCTCTTATAGAGCAGGGTGAATCTTATGCGGTACAGTTTAACGCACTGGTACCCTTTGACGGATATCACTATATCTGTCCCCGTATGTCCGCACATCCCGGTATACTCCACTTATCCCTTTACAAGTGCCGCCGCACACACAAAGAAACAGCAGCGGATGCGGCACTCGC
>JAZRQH010000003.1:0-2091 GCA_045649645.1 Eubacteriales bacterium | reverse complement strand
ACGGATACGGTAAAGCCCTTGCTTTCCATATTCATAACAAGATTTTCGCCCATTACGGCGAGGCCTATAAGACCGATATCAGATTTCTTCATTTCTTTATCTCCTTAATATTATCTAATACTGAGTAGGGAATAGTCATATTTCCAAGGCCGCGACCGATAGAAATATGAGGCTTGAATGCACCGTGGAAGTCGGTGCCTCCGGAAATTGCAAGACCAAGCTCAGCTGCAAGTGCCTGATACTCCTCTTGCATCTCGGGAGTGTATTCTGTATAGTAGCCCTCGACACCGCAAAGACCCTTTGCCTTTAAGCGTGTGAGGAATGCTTTTAATTCATCGTGGGGCTTACGGGTAAGATGCAGGTGAGCAACAAACGCCTTACCGCCTGCCTGATTGATAAGCTCAACGCACTCTTCGTCGGTGAGAGCCTGTCTGCCTGAGTATGCAGGACGGCCGTTGGCAAGATACTTGTCAAAGGCTTCCTTTACACTCTCGCAGTAGCCCTTCTTAACCATTATCTTGGCAAAGTGAGCACGGCAGAGTACGTCTGTCTCGGCTATCTCCTCAACCTCGTGCATGGTAACGTCAAAGCCAAGGTCACGGAGCTTGCCGCAGATCTCTTCTTCTCTTTCAATACGTACCTGACGTACGTACTTGAGCTTTTCAAGAAGAACCTCATTGTTGATATCTATAAAATATCCGAGGATATGCGTTTCGGTATCCGATTCAGCAGAAAGCTCTATTGCGGGAATTACCTCAACGCCGATTCTCTCACCCTCTGCCATAGCTTCTGCAACACCCGAAAGGCTGTCGTGGTCAGAAAGTGCTATAGCGGAGATGCCCTCTGCCTTTGCATGCTGCACAAGCTCGGCAGGAGTCATAGAGCCGTCCGAATATATCGAATGTGTATGAAGGTCTATTATCTTTTCCATCATAATGTCCAGAGTCCTAAAGCGGGATTGCTTATATAGAAGATCTCTTCGCCGTCGATTGTATGGAAACCGTCGGTCAGCACGGTGGGATCATACTTCTTTACGATCTCATCGTAGGGAATATACTTGAAGTTAACTCCCTCAACCTCTTCCTTGCCTATCTCCTTTGTACAGTAGGTGATAGAGAAGCGGTCGTCGCTTGAGCCGTGGATAAGGTGAGCCGCAACAGAGAGATTCTGCTTGAGGTCGTCGTGTTCCTTTACAAGCTCAAGAACCTTTTCACGTCCAACGTAGCCGTACTTACGGATAAGACGGTCGTTTTCGTCGTCCTCGCCGAACTTCTTGACAGCGGGAGCAAGGATAATGAGCTCACCGTCATCGGCTATTGCCATACGTGTACGGTAAACTGCCTTGTTACCAAGCCATGTGCTCTTGAACTCACGAGGGTCGAGGTAAACAACAACCTTCTTGAGAGGCTTATCCATCTTATTGAGGTTCGTACCCTGGCTGTTCTTTACAGCCATCTCAAAGAGCTCACGCTTTCTGCCGATGTAGAGACCGTGTATGAATGTATCGTCACCCTTGTTTGTGGTAACGGTGAGAACGTACATAAGAGGAACCTCAGCTAAGAAATTCTCCTCTGCATAGTCAAATACCTTACGTACAGGAGAGAAGTCCTTACCCATAATACGCTCCATGCCGTAGAATGCACCAAGCATATGGGAGGAGTTTATCATAGAAGATCCGCCGCAGCCAACAAAGATGTTCTTGGAGTAGTTAGCCATACCCACTACCTCGTGGGGAACGACCTGTCCTGCGGAGATGATAAGGTCATACTTCTTGTCCATTATACGGCGGTTGACCTCAACGTCTATCTTGTCGGTAACAAGACCCTCGGACACCTCGGATACAAACTCACCGGGAACCTCGCCCAGCTTTATAACGTCGGTCTTCCAGTTGTGTACGAGTATCTTTTCAAAGGGAACGTCGGGGCCGAAGAATGCCTTGCACTCTGCTTCGGTCATAGGCTCGTGGGTACCAAGAGCGGGCATAATGTCCACCTCGCAGCGGTCCTTTAAAAGATCGTAATAGATCTCGGTTATCTTGCCCGCGCCCGAATACATACGGGTATAGTCGGGGGGCAGAATAAGCACGTGCTT
>JAZRQH010000002.1:0-13262 GCA_045649645.1 Eubacteriales bacterium | reverse complement strand
TGACGTCAAGGTAAAGGTACTTCTTGCTCAGGCACTTTTCGGCAACCCCGATATCCTTCTCATGGACGAGCCTACCAACCATCTTGACCTTGAGACTATTGCATGGCTTGAGGACTTCCTTATAGACTTCCCCAACACAGTTATCGTTGTATCCCATGACCGTCACTTCTTAAATAAGATCTGTACACACATCGTTGACGTTGACTTTGGTAAGATCACCACCGTTGTAGGTAACTACGACTTCTGGTTTGAGTACACCCAGATCAGACAGCGTCAGATCAAGGAGCAGAACAAGAAGGCTGAGCAGAAGATCAAGGAGCTCCAGGAATTTATCTCCCGATTCTCTGCAAACGCTTCCAAGCATAAGCAGGCTACCAGCCGTAAGAAGCTGCTTGACAATATATCCCTTGAGGCTGAAGAGGTTTCTTCCAGAAGATTCCCCTACATTGCATTCAAACCTACCCGTGAGATCGGTAACGAGGTTCTTACCGTTACTAACCTCTCAAAGACCATCGGTGACCGCAAGGTTCTTGACAACGTAAGCTTCATCATCCGTCCCGATGACAAGGTTGCATTCGTCGGCTCTGACCCTGTGGCAAGAACTACACTCTTCTCTATCCTTGCAGGTGAGATGGAGCCCGATGAGGGTGAGATCAAGTGGGGTGTTACCACCAGCCAGTCCTACTTCCCCACAGACAACTCCAAGTACTTTGACGGCTGTGAGGACAGCCTTATCGACTGGGTACGTAACTACAGTGACCTCGTATACGAAGCAGACGTAAGAGGCTGGCTCGGCAGACTGCTCTTCTCAGGTGACGAGGCTGCTAAGAGTGCAAAGGTACTCTCCGGTGGTGAGCGTGTAAGATGTATGCTCTGTAAGATGATGCTCGAGGCTGCAAACGTGCTTATCCTTGACGAGCCTACCGACCACCTTGACCTTGAGTCTATTCAGGCTCTCAATAAGGGTCTGACCGAGTTTACCGAAACTATCCTCTTCTGCTCTCACGACCACCAGTTCACCGAGACTATCGCAAACCGCATTATCGACGTAACTCCCGGTCACTTCTACGACAAGCAGACCAACTACGACTCCTACGTTGAGGAAATGTTCGGCAGGCAGGAATAAGCAGGGGTAACCCCTGCACCTATAATCGGGTGAAGGCAGGGACCAGCCCCTGCACCCATTAATCGGGTGAGGTATGGTTAAAACCGTTTACGGTCACACGAGGGTGGGGCAAAGTTTAAGCTGTACATTATCACACGATGGTGAAGTTTTATTAATAATAAAAAACCTGTTGCATAAGCAACAGGTTTTTTGTATTTAAGATTATTTATCAAGCTTGTAGATTTCAAGCTTACCCTCGCCTTCGATCTTAGCTTCGATACCAACGTACTTTGCATCGGGCTTGAGAGGCAGATAAAGCTCACCCTCGTCGCAGAAGAACTCTGCCATCATAATATCAAAGATACCTCTGATGCGTACCTTGTCCTCGGTAAGAACGTAAGGAACGTCAAACTTGACCTTATCGGGAGGAAGCACCCAAAGCTTGTTTTCTGCCTTGTCAAAGGTAAACTCATAACCTCTGACAGTCAGCTTGCCCTCGGGCTCAAACTCCATGATAGCGTCAAAGGCATCGCCTGCACCGTATACCACCTCTATATCCTTACCTTCGGCTTTTCTGCATTCACGGCGGTAAGCGTCAAGCTCCTTTACCGGCTGGTAGCAGAGGCGCACACCAAGACCTGTCTCTTTAAGGCACATCTCGGTGGGGATGGTCATACCCTGGTTAAAGGGCATACCGTGTCTGGCGTAAGCGATGGGATACCAAGCAATTCTGATCTTACGGTCGTCGGGAGCGTTGTCAAAGTTCTGATGAGCATAGGCGGTAAAGCGTTCCCAATCGTCGGTGTGCATATAGTTGGTATAAGAGCCGTTATACTTGTTACAGAAGGTCTCGGTAACCTTCATGATATATCTGTACTTGTCAACACGGTCCTCGGGGATAGGATCGGGAGTAAACACGTGACCGTCAAAGTCACCTATCTGATATGCACCGTCACCGCCGTTAAGCACCCACTTCCAGGTATCGGTACCCTCTATACGGTACTTAACAAAGTCGGGACACTCTCTGAAGCCCTCGATATCGCTCTCGTGAGTCCAGTTTACAAGGTCGGGAGAGGATGCGATGGTATAAGAGGTAATATCACGCAGGGTGATGGAAAAATACTTGTTAAACTCGTCTATCCAAAGGATCTTGGGGTCGCCGTTACCTGCGGTGTTGACATGCTTGAAGGTATAGTGATATCCGCCGTCATCACTTTCATAGATAAGGTAACCGTGGGTTATATTTACCTTGCCGGTCTCACGGTTAATAAATCCTGTACCCGAGGCTGCATGGGGGTAACGAAGTATAGGCTCTGCCTCGTGCCAGGTGATAAGGTCGCGGGACCAAGCGTGTCCCCAGTGGTTGTTGTCCCACATACCCTCAACCGCACCGGGACAGTGCTGATAGTAGAGGTGGTACACACCGTCATAGTAGATACATCCGTTGGGATCGTTGATCCAGCCACGCTGGGTAGTAAAGTGAACAACGGGGCGAAGGCTGTCGTTATCGTGATCGGTATCGTAGCTGTCCTCACAACGGATATACTTTCTTCTGCTTTCTAACTTTTCCTCGGACAGATCCGCACCCTCGGGAGATCTTCTCCAGGGTGAACGGCAGTTTTCAAGAGTTATCTTAAGCTCCTTGCCCATATACTCCTGCATATCAACAAAGTACTTGGGACCGCCCTCGCCTAAATGAGTAAACACCTGCTCTACAAGAGCATCTCCGTCCCAAAAGTTAACGGTGATACAGTTGTTATTTTTGTTATCTGTTTCAAAGGTTATATATCTTTTATCAATTAACATAATCTTTCTCCAATTGAATGTAGATTTTCGCTATGCGAAAATCATCCTTTAATTCCGCATTCCGAATTCCTAATTCCGCATTTAAAAATTTATTGGTTTACCAATAAATTTTTACTCCTGCGTTCTGTGTAAAGTCGGTCATTTCGGGAAGCTTGGACTGCCAGCCGCGGGGCTCGATGTTGTTCTTTTCAAGTCCGCGGTAGAACGCCTCGTTTCTCGCGATAAGCGCCTGCTTCTCTTCTTCGGTCTTTGCTGCCTCCATACGGCGGTCAAAAGTGTAGAGAAGGCTTGAATAGATATAACCGAGACGGGAACGGTCAACGTGCTCACGCTGGAGATCCGTCTCGCAAAGCTCGTAAGCCTTTTCCCAGAGCTCGTTCATCTTATCGTCGTTCTTAACGATATAGTCTACACTAAAGAGGTGCTGAGGATTCTGATAGCAGCGGATATGACGGGCCTTGCCCTCGTTGTCAAGGCGAGCCGCTTCTGCGAGCATACCGAGGTATTCCTTGATATACTTACCGCCACGACCGTAATAGCCCTCGAGGAACTCGTCCATATGACGCTCAAACTCCTCTTCCGACATATGAGGATTCCAGAGAAGCTTAGAAAGCAGGTAAGCACGGAGCTCCACCATATCGGTGATATGGTCGTCGTAGTAGTTATCACCCTCACAGAACATACCGCGTACGTTGTGAGACAGATAATAAACGATATTCTTACGAATAGTATGGAAGTTGGGGAAGTGAGGAACGGTAAAGGAGAAGTTTGCATTGTAGTCCCAGAGATAGATGGTCTTTGCAATCTTGCACCACTTACGGAAGTTGTCAAGGAACTCCTGATTGATCTCACACTCGGGATCGTAAACCTGGTGGTTATAGCAGAGCTCCATGGGAGCAAACTCGATAATAACGTTGTCACGGGGCTTAGTAATTGAGGGACACTTGCAGGTATGGAGATACGCAAGGGTCATGATCTTAACCTTGGGATACTCGTCCTTGATAGCGTCAGCCACAGCGTTTACAAAGCGGAGCAGGCTTCCTGCATGAGAACCTTCCTCCTCGTCTATCTTACGGCACTTTTCGCACTTACAGAAGTTTTCTGCGCCGATCTCGTTGTCGTTCTGGGTTACGGATATGATCCTTGCCTCGGGATAACCACGGCAGAGCTTCTTTACGTTCTCGATACACTTCTTGAGGTTCTCCTCATCAGAGAAGCAGGGCTGCTGATGCTGAGGAACGTCTAAGAGGCTTTCCATAGTATGTACAAAGCGTCCGGGATAGAGGAAGCTTCCGCCCATCTCCTCGGTAAAGGGTCTGAGGTAGCTTGAGTTTATTTTTCTTTTTGCGGAGATATCGCACTTCATATATGCGGGGATAGCAACGTCACGCCATTCAAGCTGGGGGAACTGCTCTTCAAAGATTCCTTCTTCCAGGGTAACGTCCCCGTCAAGCAGGATCTCGGTGTCCTGAGTAAAGAATCTCCAGCCGCAGAATTCCTCAAGGAAGGTATAAACACCGTAGAGTGTACCTCTCTTTTCGTTACCGGTTATAAAGAGGCTGTTATCAAACACGGAGATAACAAAGCCCTCCTCGCCGTACTTTGAAAGCTTATAATGCTTTGCAGACTTAAGGCATCTGCCGATATAGATGGCGTTCTTTTCACGATGCTCGCTTTCCTTTACGATATCAAGCTCTTTACCCACGGTTACCTTAAGATACTTGACAAGCTCCTTTGCGGAATATACCTCGCATTCGGTAGCGTTGTCGGGAATCACAACGGCATAATCCGTTATATTGTTTTTTACTATAAAGATATTCTTCATAAGCCTACGTTCCTTTATTCTTAGTTGTATATAGAATACCAAATTTTCACCCGTTCTGTCAACAGTTTTAATGTATATTGAATAATTCTTATCTTGTAAAAATCGGTATCGGGTGGTATAATTAATTATCAGAAAAAAGAAAGGGAATCTGTATGAACACCGTTATAAAGCAACTCATAGACAGAAAGTCTGTTCGTGTATTTACCGACCGAAAAATAACAGCAGAGGAAAAAACCGCTATACTTGAAGCAGCGGTAAACGCTCCCACTGCGGGAAATCAGCAGCTGTATACCGTAATAGACGTAACAGATCAAAATTTAAAGGAACAGCTTGCCGAGAGCTGTGACCATCAGCCATTTATAGCAACGGCTCCTCTGGTGCTTGTTTTCTGCGCCGATTGCCGTAAGTGGTACAATGCCTTTCTTGGGTCCGGCTGTGAGCCCAGAGAACCCGGCGTCGGAGACCTGATGCTTGCTGTAAGCGATACCAATATCGCGGCTCAAAATGCGGTGGTTGCCGCGCAAAGCTTAGGTATAGGCTCCTGCTATATCGGAGACATAATGGAAAACGCTGAGATACAGCGAAAGCTGCTTTCCTTACCGAAATTCGTTTTCCCCGCCGCAATGCTGGTTTTCGGCTATCCCACCCAGCAGCAAATTACAAGACCAAAGCCTCCGAGATCTGATATGAAATATATCGTCCACGAAAACGGCTACCGTGATATGGATGCCGATGAAATCAAGAGTATGCTCTCGGTAAAGACTGCCGCACGTCCTTATGACGAATGGATAAAGGCGTTCTGTAACAGAAAATACAATTCCGACTTTTCACGGGAAATGACCAGATCGGTAAAAGTGTTTCTTGAGGATTATGAATAATCTTATGCAAAAAAACTGTCACGAAAATTCGTGACAGTTTTTACTTTTAATTACGCATTACATAAAGGGTTCTTTTGTTTCTCTGTGCAGTTCTATCTCGTCTGCTACACAGGCACTGTTACGCATCTTAAGGAGATAAAGCACAGTTTCGGCGATATCCTCGGCTAAGATCATTCCCTCGCTTGACAGATCGGGACGGGAGACCTTGACCATATCGGTAAATACTCCGCCGGGGCTTATGACGTGGGCTCTGACACCCTTTTTATAATATTCCTTGCTCAGCGACTTGGTGAAGCCCAGAAGCGCGTGCTTGGAAGCGGAATATACGCTCTGCAGAGCATAGCCCTTGTGTGCAGTCACAGATGCGATATTGATGACCGTGCCGCAGCCCGACTTTTGCAGATAAGGCAGCGCACTCTGACAAAGAAGGAAGGGCGCACGAACGTTTGTGTTCATTATCACATCGTATTCTTCCATGGTAATGTCCTCAAAAGCCTGAGACTGTGCAACACCCGCATTGTTGATAACAACGTCTATACCGCCGTATACCGTTGCGGTCTTTTCTACGGCTGATCTTACGTAATCATCATCGCATATATCTCCGGGCAGGATAAGACAGTCCCTGCCCCCTGCGGTCTTTTTTAATTTTTCTTCATTTCGTCCCATAAGAACGAGCTTATAATCAAGCGCAAACAGAGCCTCGGCGATAGCCGACCCTATTCCTCCGCCTGCACCGGTTATGATACAAACCTTGTTTTTCATTTTCATACCTCTTTTTTTCTTAGGTAAGATAATTATACTATCTGATCCTGTTAATGTCAATTCGCCGTAAACAAAAATAGAATTGTAAATTTTATATTAATATTTAAATAATATTATTTATTAATATATAATTTTATATTATAATAATCTATAATTATTAACATAGTGTTGAAAACTTTTTTGAAAGGACGTATAAGATGCAATCATTTGACGACGTGTGGGCTGTCATATGTGAGGCCATGAACGAAGAATTTTCGCGACCCTTTATCAACCTTTGGTTTACCAATCTCAAGCTCGCCTTCCTTGACGAGAAGGTTGCAGTTTTCATAGCAAAATCAGAGTTTTACCGTAACGGTATAGAGAAACAGCATAAGGACAAGATATCAAAATATCTCATCAACATATTAGGCTATGACGTTGACATAATCGTACTTAACGAGGAGGAGGGTCCCCACGATCTGTCGGTATACACAAGCGGCAAGGTTATGCCCAAGGTGACCGAGCAGAAGCGAGAGACACCTTCCGCCGAGATAGATATCCCCCAGGCGGTGCAGAATCACTCATATACCTTTGACAATTTTATAGTAGGAGCATCCAACAAGTTTGCTCATGCGGCGTCTATGGCTGTAGCAAACAATCCCATAGACAACGAGTATAACCCCCTCTTTATCCACGGTCCCTCGGGTCTGGGTAAGACACATCTGCTCAACGCTATAATGAACCGTATGCGTGAGCATAATCCGGGTGCCAAGATAGTATACGTCAAGGGTGATGACTTTACCAACAAGCTTATCGAGGCTATCACCAACAAGACCACCGCAGAGTTCAGAAACACCTTCCGTACGGTGGACGCTCTGCTTATAGACGACGTACAGTTTATTGCGGGTAAGGAATCAACTCAGGAGGAGTTCTTCCACACCTTCAATGCTATATACGAGGAGGGCGGACAGATAATCCTTGCTTCCGACCGTCCCCCCAGAGAAATGGCTACCCTTGAGGACAGATTGCAGAACCGTTTTGAATCCGGTATCCTTGCCGACATCCAGCCTCCCAATCTTGAGCTGAGAATAGCTATCATGAAGGACAAGGCGGCAAAGAAGGGCGTTGATATATCCTACGATATACTCAACTACTTAGCCGAGAACCTGACCTCTAATGTTCGACAGCTTGAGGGTGCTATCAACAAGATATGCGCTCAGAGCTTCCTTATCAATACTCCCATAAGCCTTGAGATGGCAAAGACCGCCGTTGCGGATATGATATCCCCCAAGGTTGCTTCAAACGTTTCTCCCGATCTTATCATCGAGACGGTATCAAGAAGAGACGGAATATCGGTTGACGATATCAAGAGCAAGAAGCGTACAAGCTCTATAGCCTTCTCCAGACACAAGTGTGTATATCTGATACATAAGCTCACCGATATGAGCTACGGAAAGATAGGTGAGATATTCAAGCGTGACAGAACTACCATGATGTCATCGGTAGATACGGTCACAAACGAGATAAAGATCAACTCTATCTACGAAGAGGAGATCAACTCCCTTATCAGAGAGATCAAGGGCGAAAATAACTGACCCTGCAAGCGGGATTTAATGTTAAATTCAGAAGTTTTCCACACCTTTTCCACATGTTACTAACTTCTTTTCCGACGGAAAAGGTGGAAAACCGACAGGGCTGAAAAAGTTGTCCCAAAATTTCCTCTCTGTATAAACACCCGGGTGTGGAGGCAAAAATACCCACCGTATAAGGGCAGGGTACACTTTTCCACAGTTTCCCACCCCCCTACTACCACTGTTACTAATTTATCTTATTTATATTTATTTTTATTTTAATTTAAAGGACGAAAAAAATGAAAGCGATTTTTGAAAAGAGCGTACTGCTGGATGCTATCCTTCCCGCACTGGGATCGGTATCCGGAAAGAACACCATCCCCGCAATAGAGGGTATCAACCTTAACTGCTCCGAGGAGGGAGTTTGCGTTGTTACCGCATACGACCTTGAAAAGGGCTACCGTACCGAGATCGCCTGCGACGTGGTAAGAGCAGGTAACTATATTATAAATGCTCAGAAGCTTTGCCAGATAGTAAAGGCAATGCCCTCAGGCTTCCTTACCCTTGACATAGACAGCAACAATATTGCAAAGATAATCAGCGGTAAGAGCGAGTTTGAGATATACGCTATGAACGGTGCCGACTTTCCTCAGCTTCCGGCCCTGCGAGGTGATCACGGCTTTGTTATCAAGCAGAGCGTTCTTCGCAATATGATAACAAAGACCCAGTTTGCCGTTGCCGCAAACGATATGAGACCCGAGCTCAACGGCGCCTTCTTCAAGATCGAGGGCAACAAGCTTACCGTTGTTTCCTGCGACGGCTCTAAGATGGCTATCAAGGAGCAGATAACTGACATCGAAAACAAGAACGATGACCAGAGCGAGCTTGATATGCAGTTTATAATCCCCGCAAAGACGCTTATTGAGATCATGAAGCTCTTAGGGGACAACGACGAGACGGTTTCTATCAGACTTACCAGAAAATACGTAATTCTCTTTATAGGCAAGGTTATATTCTTCTCCAGACTTATAGAGAACGAGTATATCGATTACAACAGATTTCTCCCCAAGGCACCCAAGACCTTTGTTAAAATCGATTGTGAGGCGTTTTTAGGCGCTTTAGAGCGTGCTTCGCTGGTTACAGAGGATAAGACTATGGGTCAGGCTAAATCTATCCTCAGATGCAATTTTGAGGAGGGTATGCTTAAGATATCCTCGGTTTCGGTATCCGGTAAGGTATACGACGAGATATTTACCGAAAAAGAAGGCGACGATATTATGATAGGCTTCAACTGCCGCTATCTGCTTGACGCCCTTCGTGCCTGCGACAGCGAAAAGCTGAAGCTGAGCCTTACAAGCCAGCTTATGGGTATGACCATACAGCCTGCAGAGGAGAGCGAAGAGGGAACCTTTACGTTCTTAGTATTACCGGTAAAGATTAAAGAATAAATTTCAATTCGTAATGCGTAATGCGTAATGCGTAATTGAAGGAAGATTTTCGCTGTAGCGAAAATCAAATTGGTGAAAATATTGTTTTGTAAAAAGATAATATATAAAGATTTCAGAAATATAGAGAGTGCTTCTCTTGAGTTCTGTCCGGGGACAAATATTTTCGTAGGTTCAAACGCTGAGGGTAAGACCTCGGCGGTAGAGGGAATATACCTCTTTGCCAGAGGAAAGAGCTTCCGCAGTCAGCATGATACGGATATGATCAGATTTGACTGTGATTATGCAAGCGTTGATATGGAGTTCAACGATACCCGCCGTGACCACAAGATGCGTATAGCCTACAGCCGTGACGGCAGAAGGTTATGCAAGCATAACGGCGTAGATATCAAAAAGCTCTCAGAGTTCATCGGACATTTCAGAGCCGTGATATTCTGTCCGAGCCATTTAAGTCTTGTAAAGGACGGACCTAGTGTAAGAAGATCCTTTATAGATACCGCCATATCCCAGATACAGCCCTCATACGTAGGACTGCTTCAAAAATACAACAGTATACTTTCCCAAAGAAACGCACTTATAAAAAACGCTTATTTTCAAAGGGACGTGTTTGATTCTACCGTAGAATACTGGTCGGATCAGTTAGCCGAGGCAGCCGAGAGGATAAGTAAAAAGAGAGCATGGTATACGGATATGCTTTCCGAATATGCAAACTCTCTCATAGGGGACATGACCGGTGGTAAGGAAGAGCTTAAAATTTCTTACCGAAGCCAAAAGACAAAAGAAGAATATTTCATAGAGCTTTGTTCAAATCACGAAAGGGAGCTTAAATACGGCTCGACCCTGTACGGTGTACACAAGGACGACCTTGATATAGAGCTCTTGGGACGTGATGCAAGAAGCTTTGCCTCACAGGGTCAGCAGAGAAGTATTGCTTTGGCTCTGAAGCTAAGTGAGGGTGAGATATCCCGTAAGGAATGCGGCAGCTATCCCGTATTTCTTCTTGACGACGTATTAAGCGAGCTGGACAATAAAAGACGCGAATATATACTGTCCGGTTTATCGGACAGACAAACCTTTATAACATCTTGTAACGAGGATGATTTTAAAGATATAAATAATGCTGTTACCTATACAGTAAAGCAAGGAGAATTCGTAATTGGTAATTCGTAATGTAGATTTTTGCTTTTGCAAAAATCCACCTTTAATTACGCATTACGCATTACGCATTACGCATTATGTATATACATCTCGGCAACAACGCCGTTTTAAGAAAAAATAAAATTATAGGTATCTTTGATATGGACACCTCTACCCGAGGCACAGAGACGAGAGTTTTTCTCCGCCGTGCCGAAAAAGAGGGAAGGAGTGTAAACGTTAAATACGAGATACCAAAATCATTTGTTGTGACAGAGGACAACAACGTGCTTCTGACACAGCTATCCCCCCAATCCCTTGCGGGACGAATGAAGAATAATAAACAGGATTAAAGATAAAAGGAGTTAAAATGGACAAGGAAAACAACGTAGCTTACGGCGACAGTCAGATACAGGTACTGGAAGGCCTGGAAGCCGTAAGAGTAAGACCGGGCATGTACATCGGTACTACCTCGGAAAGCGGTCTGCACCATCTTATCTACGAGATAGTGGACAACTCTATCGACGAAGCTCTGGCAGGATACTGTGACAACATTACAGTAACTCTCGAAAAGGACGGCTCATGCTCTGTCCGTGACGACGGACGTGGCGTTCCCTCGGGTATCCATCCTACACAGAATCTTCCCACCCTTGAGGTAATATTCACCATCCTCCACGCAGGCGGTAAGTTCGGCGGCGGCGGATACCAGATCGCAGGCGGTCTTCACGGTGTTGGTGCGTCGGTTGTTAACGCACTGTCAAAGCGTCTTGAGGCTACCAACTGCCGTGACGGTTACGAATATACCATTGCCTTTGAGCAGGGTAAGATCGTTGAGCCCTTCAAGCAGGGCAAGCCTACAGACAAGCACGGACTTTACGTTCGCTTCTGGCCTGATCCCGAAATATTTGAGACTATAGTTTTCAAGGCTGACGTGGTAAGAAACAGACTCCGCGAGCAGTCCTTCCTTAACGCAGGCGTTTCCATTACTCTTATTGACGAGACAGGAGAGGAAAGAACCGAGGAAAACTTCTGCTACGAGGGCGGTATCAAGAGCTACGTTGATTTTGATAACACCCAGAGAGCGGTGGATCCCATACATCCCGACGTTATCTACGTAACGGGCAGCAAGGGAACCTCTATTGCTGAGGTTGCGCTTCAGTATAACGATTCCTTTACAGATTCTATAATCTCCTTTGCAAATAACATGAAGACCATTGAAGGCGGTACTCACGAGACCGGCTTCAAGGCAGCTATTACAAAAGCCATCAACGATTACGGTAAGAAAACAGGTGCACTCAAGGACGCAGACAAGCTTGACGGTAAGGACGTCCGCGAGGGTCTGACCGCTATTATCAGCGTTAAGCTTGAGAACGCACAGTTTGAATCCCAGACCAAGGCTAAGCTTGGTAACTCTTCTATCAGAACTCTTGTTGAGTCTATCGTTTCCGAAAAGCTTACCGAGTTCTTTGAAGAGAACCCCAAGACCGCAAAGATAATCCTTGAAAAGGGTATTACTGCGGCAAGAGCAAGAGAAGCGGCAAAGAAGGCTAGAGATACTGCCCGCCGTAAGGGTGCTCTTGAATCCACCTCTCTTCCCGGCAAGCTCTGGGACTGCCAGACAAAGAACGTTGAGGAAAGCGAGCTCTTCCTTGTAGAGGGTAACTCTGCGGGCGGCTCTGCAAAGGAAGGAAGAAACAGCTACTTCCAGGCTATTCTCCCCCTCCGCGGTAAGGTACTTAACGTAGAAAAGAGCAGACTTGACAAGGTCTACGGTAACCCCTCACTTACACCTATCATTCAGGCTCTTGGATGCGGTATAGGTGACGATTTCAATAAAGAAAAGCTCCGCTACGGCAAGCTTATCCTTATGGCGGATGCGGACGTAGACGGAAGCCATATCAGAATTCTTCTTCTTACATTCCTCTTCAGACATATGCGCCAGCTTATCGAGGACGGCCACGTATATCTGGCTCAGCCTCCGCTCTACAAGGTATTCAAGGGCAAGCAGGTAAGATATGCCTTTACCGATGAGGAAAGAGACACTTATATACAGGAGCTTGGTGTCAACGGTGTTGAGGCAAGCCGTTATAAGGGTCTTGGTGAGATGAACCCCGATCAGCTCCGCGAGACCACAATGGACCCCGAAAAGAGAGTGCTGCTGCGTGTAACCATGGAAGACGCAAGAGAATGTGACAGAGTCTTCTCAGTACTTATGGGTGACAAGGTTGAGCCCAGACGTGAGTTCATCGAGGCTAACGCAAGATACGCAACTGACCTTGACGTATGATGAAGGCGGCTACACTTACATTAAATCCTGCCCTTGACAGGACTATGTACTTTGACAAGCCCTTTCGCGCAGGGGAGCTTAACCGATGCAGTGACACGGTGACAACTCTGGGCAGTAAGGGTATAAACGTTTCAAGATTTTTAAAGCTTTTTGAGGTGGATGCCTTAGCCTACGGATTTTCCGGAGGCGACACCGGTGTTACAATGGAAAATATGCTCAGAGAAGAGGGCGTAAACTTTTCCTTTGTAAAAACAGAAGCACCTACACGAATGAATATCAAGATGATAGACTCGGAGGGTGTCTGCACCGAGGCAAACGAAAAGGGCGGTCCCATAACAGACGAGGCGTTAAAAAGTCTTGTCGAAATGATGGAAAACTCCGCGGAAAATGGAAAATATTTTTTCCTTGGCGGAAGTATTCCACACCCTGTGGAAAAAGGTGTGTATAACTCTATTACACAGGTGTTGAAA
>JAZRQH010000001.1:0-5317 GCA_045649645.1 Eubacteriales bacterium | reverse complement strand
AACGATATCGGCAACCGCCTTGATTATCTGCTCAATAGTGGTGCAGTAGGGTATCTCAAGTATCTCGATACAGTTATTAGCCTTGTCATACTGCCACTTGGCGCGCATCTTGAAGCCGCCGTGGCCTGTCTCGTAGATCTCGCGCATCTTTTCGCGGTTATAGATGATGGATGCTCCGCCGGGAAAATCGGGAGCCTTGATAATATCAAGGAGCTGATCTACGGTTGTTGAGGGGTTACGAAGGAGCTGGATAGCGCCGTCGCAGACCTCGGAAAGGTTAAAGGAGCATATCTTTGACGCCATACCAACTGCGATACCCTCGTTGGGACAAACCAGAACGTTGGGGAATGTGGTAGGCAGTAAGCGGGGCTCCTTCTTAGTGCTGTCGTAGTTGTCTATCATATCCACAGCATCCTTGTCGATGCCGGAAAAGAGCTCGTTACATATCTCGGCAAGCTTTACCTCGGTATAACGGGATGCGGCAAAAGCCATATCCGAGCTGTACTGCTTACCGAAGGAACCCTTGGAGTCAACAAGAGGATGAAGCAGAGCCTCGTTGTCCTTGGTCAGACGCACCATAGTCTCATAGATAGACATATCACCGTGAGGGTTATACTGCATCGTAGCACCAACCACGTTTGCGGACTTGGTACGGTTGCCCTTTAAAAGTCCCATCTTGTACATAGTAAAGAGGAGCTTACGGTGAGCGGGCTTGAAGCCGTCGATCTCGGGGATAGCACGGGAGATGATAACGCTCATAGCGTAGGGCATATAGTTCTTTTCTATCGTTTCAGTAATAGGCTGGGGAGTGGCAGGAGCCGGAGGAAGCTTTTCCTTGATTTCTTCTTTCTTTTTTCTTGCCATATTATTTCTCCTTAATTATATATCAAGTATCTCAAAGCCTGCCGCACGGATAAGGCGGTTAAGCACCGCAAGTCCGATACCCTCGGAGGCTGTCATAGGGGCGTAAATTTCTTTGATTTCTTCTATATCGTCAAAATCTCTGAGCCTTGCAAAGAGATTCTTTGCCTGCTCCTTGGGAGAATCCTTTGAGCCAACAGGCATAGCGTATTTATAGCTTAAAAGCTCTGTGTCCTCGTTGTAGCAGAGTATTCCGCAGTCTTTTTTATCCTTGAGAAATTCGTATCTTGCCTCGTCGCTTCCGCAAAGAAGCACTACGTTTGCTCTTGGAGAATAATGCTTGTACATCATTCCGGGGGACTCGGGTCTGCCTGTATGCTGATTAAGTACAGCGTCGGATATCTCAATATCCGGACATATTTCCTTTAGCTCGTCCACTGTAATAAGACCGGGACGAAGAAGCTTGGGCGCAGGTGAAAGCGTAATGATAGTAGACTCAACGCCTATATCACAGTCATCCCCCGCTATTATCATATCTATACGGCCGCTTAAATCTCTAATAACGTGACCTGCCATGGTGGGGCTGGGCTTGGTTGAAAGGTTAGCCGAGGGTGCGGCTATCGGTACACCCGCAAGCTCGATGAAACGGTGAGCAACCTTATCCGAAGGTACCCTTACCGCAACGGTATCAAGACCGCCTGTAACCTCATAGGGTATGTTATCCTTCTTAGGAAGTATCACGGTCAAGGGACCGGGCATAAAGCGCTCTGCCAGTTTATAATATATCTCGTTTGTATGACAGTACTTCTCCGCATCCTCGGGATATGCAAGGTGTATGATAAGAGGGTTGTTAGAGGGTCTGCCCTTTGCCTCGTATATCTTCTTTGCAGCACTCGGATCAAGGGCGTTACCGCCAAGACCGTATACCGTCTCAGTGGGAAAAGCCACCAGACCGCCGTTCCTTATTGTTTGTGCGGCTTCTATTAATGTAGTATCGTTTATGTCGTTTATTATTTTAGTATCCATAGAAAATAAAATGCAAATCAGTTATTTTCAGCCTTAAGTCTTTCCGCCGCATCAGCAGTAGCCAAAGCTGTAAGCATCTCCTCAATGTGACCGTTCAAGAAGTTCTCAAGAGAATAGAGGGTCAGGCCTATACGGTGGTCTGTTACACGACCCTGAGGATAGTTATAGGTACGGATACGCTCGCTTCGGTCGCCTGTACCTACCTGAGCCTTACGCTGACCTGCTATCTTGTCGTGCTGCTCCTGTGCCTTCATATCATAGAGCTTGGAGCGAAGGATCTTCATAGCCTTGTCCTTGTTCTTGTGCTGGCTGCGTTCGTCCTGACACTCAACAACAAGTCCTGTGGGAAGATGGTAAATACGGATAGCAGACTCGGTCTTGTTGATATGCTGACCGCCTGCGCCGCTAGACTTACAGGTCTCTATCTTAAGGTCCGCCTGATTGATCTCAACCTCAACGTCCTCCATCTCGGGAAGCACCGCCACGGTTACGGTAGAGGTGTGGATACGACCCTGACTCTCGGTCTCGGGAACACGCTGAACACGGTGAACACCGCTTTCAAACTTGAGCTTGGAGTATGCGCCGTCACCCTCGATCATAAAGGAAATTTCCTTGTATCCGCCAAGACCTGTTTCGTTGGCAGACAGTATCTCGGTCTTGAAGCCTACGGTATCCGAGTACATGGAGTACATACGGTAAAGAACAGAGGCAAAGAGCGCCGCCTCATCACCGCCTGCTCCGCCTCGTATCTCAACGATAACGTTCTTGTCGTCGTTTTCGTCACGGGGTAAAAGAAGCACCTTGAGCTCCTCCTCTATCACGGGGAGCTTTTCCTTGTTTTCTTTATATTCCGCTTCAACCAGCTCACGGAGGTCTTCCTCAAGCTTTTCTGCCATCATTTCCTGCGCCTCTTCGATGGCTTCGGAGGTAGTCTTGTATTCGCGGTATTTTTCTATAATGGGAGTGAGCTTCTTCTGCTCGCGCATAAGCTCTTTATACTTGTTCTGATCGGATACCACCTCGGGCATACTCAGCTCCTCAAGTATCTGCTCGTATCTTTTTTCTGCTGCTTCTAATTTATTTAACATACTGAATCTCCAAATATTTAATCATAATATTATACCATATATAATTATATTTGTAAAGACAAAAAGAAGCTTTTCGCAAACGAAAAGCAACCTTTAATTACGAATTGCGCATTACGAATTACGCATTAAAATAAGTCCTCTTTCCGAGGACTTATTTTATATCCTTTATTACTTTTTCAGGGGGAGTGTCAAGCTGACGGGGATTTTTGATTATGGAACGAAGCACCTTCATACCCGAAGCAAAGTAGTATCCGTCGCAGATTCGCTCGTCTGTCACCACGGTATAGTCCACAAAGGACTGCTTCTCTACGGTTCCGTCCTCCTTCAATACATTCTGTCGGTACTTTGTACCGAAGGACATAAACACGGGCAGGTTTCCGAAATCATAGAGGTGATGATAGATAGGCGGAATACCCAGCGAACCCATAGAGGTTATGAAGAATGAACCGTGGAAAGGGCTCAATTTAGTCAAAAATCTGGGGAGCAGACCGAAATAGTCAAAGAAACGAAGACAAGCCATAACCCCCTTGAACAGAAGTCCGGGAATATAGGACAGAACCTTGACCGTATCCTCAAAATCACCGCCGGGGTTAGCACGGAACTCCTCGATAACGCGGTTAAGCTCGTTGTAAACGTCGTAAACCGTGGCATCGGGGTAGAAAAACACCTTGACCACCGTATCAGGGGATTCAAGAGACATATCCTTCTTGATGGTCAGGCATATCTCGATATTGTGTCTTGTATATACTCGCTGACCCTGTATGTATCTGTTAAGCGCAGGCCTTGCCGCAACTGCGCGGATGTAAGCCGCAATAAGAACGTGCATAAGGGTAAAGTTAGTAAGTCCCTCTGCCCTTTTTTCACGTATATATTCATCTATCTTGTCAACTCGGATGGTATCCTTGACAAGGTTGGAGGAATCCTGACGGGTCCGCATGATATAAGGAACAACAACAGACATACCGGGTATGGTTCTAACCCTTCTGCCGCATCTCTTTATCTTGTCCGGAGGAATAACGTTGCCTCGATGGTCCTTTTGCTTAAAATCGTCGGCTAACTGATCTATTATGTCTTCTTTTTCGAGAGTTTCTGTGTTCATATTATACCGTCCAAATTAAACTGTTGAATAGATTATAACACAAGATCAATTGATTTGCAAGACATTTTCTGAAAGATGTTGTATGTTCAACATATGTTGTTTGGTTTTCCGAACATCCGGCAGCTTTCATTTAACGCCAACCGCCCTCTCAGGGTTCGATTCCCCCAACGGAGTAGTGTATGCAAAAAAACAAAAACACACCTTACGGTGTGTTTTGTTTTTTTGGTGACCCGTGGGGGAATCGAACCCCCGATTCAGCCGTGAGAGGGCTGCGTCTTAGCCGCTTGACCAACAGGCCTTGTGTCGATTGCTTGGATAGTATAACACAATGATTTCGATTTTGCAACCCCTTTTGACAAAAAAGTTATGAACATTTTGTAAATCGTTCAATCAATTTGGAAATAGTGGTGTTTTACCACTATTTCCTACATTCAATTACACATTAACAGCGTCATCATCGCCTCGGCGTTTACCGTCTCGCCTACATAGCTTCTGAAATAATATGTAATACTGCCGTCTGCATTTTCGGTAGGTTCGCTTCTATGTACACAGAGCTCAGCGCCCAAGGGTGCCTCTGCTTTATAGGTTATAGACATATCCTTTACATAGCACTTCTCTACCCCGGGGATAAAGCTGTAGAACATATCGGGATAGTTGGTATTGTTCATATGCATATTGCAGTCAACGAGATTATAGGTAACGTTATATTTGCCGCAAGGTGTCATTCCCTCTTTAGGCATACGGAAACGAAGCCCCTCTACAGTGAACACCGCACCCGCCTCGCAGTTTGAGAGATCCACGTCATCCACACGAAGAAGCTTTTTTGTAGGGATGTCCACAAGAGCCCATACACCAAGTCCTCTTGCCACCTCTTCGCCCTTTGCGTAGATAGCGTAGCATCGGTTGAATGTAACACCCTTGTCCGAGTCCGAAGGCCAGGTAGCCACCTCAATGTCCTCGTACTGTCTTATAGGTCTTACGGTATTCCACACCATACGGCTTAGGATAAACGCCTTGCCTGAGCTCCACAGATCCTCATAGGAGGGACCGCAGTCTCGCAGCTGTCGGTTGGCTGTTTCCTGCATATATCGCTGTATAGCCATAGGACGCAGTATTCCGTTTATATCTGTATCGTGATTTAAGGTGTTATATTTCTGTGTGTACATAGTACTTCTCTTTTCCGTTTTTTAGCATTATAGCATAAGCATCAAAAAAAATCAAGGAAGGCTTAATGCCTTCCTAT